>NZ_JBFBIV010000011.1:0-76386 GCF_040702025.1 Streptomyces sp. NPDC088194
TCGATGGACACGAACGCCGCGAGCAGGAGCGCACCGGCCACGAGCGCGACGATCACGCGGGCCGCTCCCCAGCCCGCGTCAGGTGCGGCCGAGACCACGAGCTTGCCGACCGCCGGGTACGGCCCGAGCGCGTCGGCGCCCGAGCAGCCCGCCTCCGCGGCCGCGGTGTGCAGGAGCTGCGGGGCGATCTCCGGGCCGATCAGGCACGGCGCGAGCGCCAGCGTGGAGGAGCCCGAGGACCGCAACTGCTCGGCGGTGCCCGCGATCGCGCCGTCCACGTCCAACGCGGCGGCCAGCACCGGCACCGCGAGCCGCGCGGCCAGCAGCAGCCCGGTCACGCCGGCGGCCTGCGCCGCCTCCTCGCCGCCGACCGTGGCCAGGATGATGCCGTCGGCCGCCGTGGCGACCGTGAACAGCCGGGCGCGGTCGGCGCGGGCCAGGCCCGCCTCCGACAGCCGGACGTGCAGCGCCTCGGCGAGCAGCGGGTGCGGGCCGAGCACGTCGGTCAGCTCCACCTGCGCCTTGCTGTCCACCATCGCCTGCTTGATCCGGCGCAGCACGGCCGCCTCGGGGCCGGCCAGCAGCGGCACCACGACCGCCGAGGTGTCCTCTCCGGGCCGTTCCACCGCCACCTGGTCCAGCACGCCCCGCAGCGACGGGAACTCGTCCAGGTCGCCGTCCTCGCCGTCCACGAAGGCGATCCGGGGGTCGAGCCCGGACAGCTCGGAGCGCGCGATGCTCACGACCTCCTCGGCCAGGCTGAGCGCCGCTGCGGTCGGGGTGCCCGGCACGGCGAGGACCAGCACCGGCGAGCCCTCGGGCGCGCTGAGCGCCTCCGGGCGGCGGTGTCGTCCCGGCTGGCGCGGACGCGGCATTCGAACGGGGAGGCCGGAGGCGGGCCCTGTGGCATTGCTCATGGCGACGCATGCTAACGCCTTGCGCCACCTGCTTGTTCGCCCGGGTGCGAAGGAGGTCAGACCTGTCCAGAAGTGTCCGTTTCACCGGTCACGTTCGGTCAGTGGGCGAGCCCGACCGGTACGGGCGGCGCCGGCCTCACGCGCCCGGGCGGTCCGTCACCGTGAGCAGCCCCGGGTCGAGCGGCAGGGTGAGGTGGCCGTGGTGGGCGGCGCCGGCGATCAGCACCGCGCCGTCCAGCGGGTCGCCCGCCGCCGGCACGAGGGTGGCACCGGGCAGCAGTTCGGCCGCCAGTTCCCGCAGCGGCCCCAGCAGCGGCTCGCCCGTCCTGAACAGCCCGCCGGCCAGCGCCACGTCCACCGGGCCGGTGCCGGGCCGTACGGCGGCGGCCGACTCCAGGATGTGCCGCGCCGCCTGCCGCAGGATTCCGGCGGCCACCGGGTCGTCGCCCGCGTGGCGCGCCACCTGCGGGGCGAACGAGGCGAGCACCGCCGCCCGGTCCGGCCGCGGGTAGAGCCGGCCCGGCATCGCGTCCAGCGGCCCGAACTGCTTCTCGGCCGCGGCCAGCAGCGCCGGCGAGCCGCCGGCCCGCCCGTCGTGGGCGCGCATCGCCGCGTCCAGGCCGGCCCGGCCGATCCAGGCGCCGCCGCCGGCGTCGCCCAGCAGATGGCCCCAGCCGTCCGCGCGGCGCCAACCGCCGTCATCCGCCGAGGTGCCGAGCGCGATCATGCCAGTGCCCGCGGCTACGACCACGCCGGGGCGCAGCCCGAGCGCGCCCGCGTACGCCGTCACGGCGTCGCCGGCCAGCGCCAGGCGCCGTACCCCGAAGGCGTCGGCGAGGGCGTCCGGCAGGCGGTCGCGCAGGTCGTCGCCGAGGGTGGCCATCCCGGCCGCGCCGACGCAGGCGGCCGCGATCCGCCGCGCCCCGGCGGCGGCCATCAGCCCCTCGACGAGCGGCAGGACGCGCTCCAGCAGGCTCGCCGCGTCGATGCCGCGCGGCCCGGTGACGGCGGGGCGGTCGGCGGCGGCAACGGTCGCCACGGAGGTGTCCACGGTGGCGGGCGCCCCGGTCCGGTCCGCCGACCGCGTGGGGCCGGTGACCGCGTCGGCGGGCGCGAGGGACACCCGCACGCCGGAGCCGCCGGAGTCGACGCCCAGCACCCAGGAGGGGCCGGCGTCGGAGGAGGAGTGCCGCACGCCTCAGCCGAGCCCGCGCGAGTCCTGCTTGAGCGCGGTGTCCACGGTGAGCGCGGACGCCACGACCATGCTCAGCAGCGGGTCGGCGAGCTGCCGGTGGATCTGCAGCACGTAGTTGTCGGCCGTGGTGAACATCGTCTTGGCCAGACCTTCCCAGGTCTTGGTGATCCGGCCGATCTCGGTGTCGGTGTGGTCCACGATGGCGAAGTTCCAGGCCCGCCAGTTCTCGGCCTTGATCGCGCCTATCTGCTGGCCGTTGTACATGAAGCCGAACTTGATCTTGCCGAAGGCGTTCTGCTGGACGATCTCGCCCAGCGGCTCGCCGTTCGCCCGGTGCACCAGCACCTTGGACTTGATGAACTTCGCCGGGCGGGTGAGCACCAGGTGCGGCTGGCCCTGGGCGTCCCGCACCTCCAGCTTGTGGGTGAGGAACTGGTCCACGCTGGAGACGAACCGCAGCACCTTCTTGGCGGTGCTCTGGCCGACCTCCACCACCGAGCCCAGGGTGCGGCCGTTCTGGTCGAAGACGGTGTACTCGTTGACCAGCTCGATCAGCTTGGCCTTCTGGTTCACCACGAGCACCGGCTCGGTGAACAGGGTGCCGCCGCCGTAGCCGGGCGACATCACACCGGCCTGGCCCTGGACCTGGTGCTGGATCTTCGACGGGTCGGGCGTGCGGCTGACGTCCAGCTCCCAGGCGTTGCCGCCCTCCTGCTTGGGCGCGCCCTGCTGGCCCGGGACCTGGCCGGGGTTGGTGTGCTCGGTCCACTGGGCGCCGTCCCAGTACCGGAGCAGATTCGGAGTGCCCTGCGGGTCGGCGTACCAGCCGGCCGGGGTGTTGGAGTGCGTCGTCACCCGGGCAGACTACCGTGGGGCGCGGCTCAGGGCAGTTGCCAGTTCACCGGTTGGGCGCCCTGCTGCGCCAGCAGATCGTTGGCGCGGCTGAAGGGGCGCGACCCGAAGAAGCCCCGGTCCGCCGACATCGGCGACGGGTGCGCGGACTCGATCGCGGGCAGCTCGCCCAGCAGCGGCCGCGCGTTGCGCGCGTCGCGGCCCCACAGGATCGACACCAGCGGGCGGCCGCGGCCGGCCAGCGCCCTGATCGCCTGCTCGGTCACCTGCTCCCACCCCTTGTCGCGGTGCGCGGCCGGGCGGCGCGGCGCCGTGGTCAGCGCCCTGTTGAGCAGCAGCACGCCCTGCTGCGTCCAGGGCGTCAGGTCGCCGTTGGACGGCCGGGGGGCGCCGATGTCGCCGTGCATCTCGCGGAAGATGTTCTCCAGGCTGCCCGGCAGCGGCCGCACGTCCGGCGCCACCGAGAAGCTCAGGCCGACCGCGTGCCCCGGTGTCGGATACGGGTCCTGGCCGACGATCAGCACCTTCACCTCGTCGAAGGGCTGCTGGAACGCGCGCAGCACGTTCGCCCCCGACGGCAGGTAGGTGCGGCCGGCGGCGATCTCGGCCCGGAGGAAGTCCCCCATCGCCGCGATCCGGTCCGCCACGGGTTCGAGCGCCTTCGCCCAGCCCGCCTCGACGATTTCGTGCAACGGTCGCGCAGTCACGGTCCGTCACTCTACTGGCTCAACAGCCGTGCCGTGTACCGGAGTCCGCGATCAAGGTGCCAGGTGCCGGGCCCGTTCCCAGGTACCGGGCCCCGGTCAGGAGCCCTCGACGGCGCGGGCGGTCCCGGACCGGTCCTGCTGGTCGCGCGGGTCCTGCGGGCAAGGCGGCGAGCCCGCCTGCCAGTTCAGGCCGTACCGTTGGAACAGCTCCGCCCGCAGCCGGGCCACCGGCATCGGCGCCCCCGGCAGCAGCAGGGCCACGGTCGCGCCCATCAGCAGTGCCCGCAGCAGCCGGTACTCCTCCTGCGGCGCCTGCGCACCCCACCGCGTCACCGCCAGCTCCAGCAGCGCCGCCAGCCGCTGCTGCTCCGGGCACTGGATGAAGCCCTCGTCCGCGAGTATCTGGGCCATGTGGATGCGCATCAGCTTGGTGTGCGTGACGGTCAGCCCGAGGATGGCGTCGATCGCCCGCGCCAGCACCTCGTCGCCGTCGGCCGGGGCCGGCTCCGCGTCCAGCGCCGCGGTCAGCTCCTGGTTCATCAACCGGTGCACCGCGGACTGCACCAGCGCGCGCTTGCCCGAGTAGTAGTACGACACCAGGCCGCGGGCGGAACCGGCCCGTCGCGTGATGTCGGCCAGCGTCGTGGCCTCGTAGC
Source organism: Streptomyces sp. NPDC088194 (assembly GCF_040702025.1). Taxonomy (NCBI): domain Bacteria; kingdom Bacillati; phylum Actinomycetota; class Actinomycetes; order Kitasatosporales; family Streptomycetaceae; genus Streptomyces; species Streptomyces sp. NPDC088194. The sequence goes on from NZ_JBFBIV010000011.1 coordinate 4,328, forward strand.
CGCGCTCCTCGACCAGTTCGACGGTCGCCTGCAGGAGGCGATCGATCGAACGCTGACGCATCGCTTCATTGACCGATGCGCTACGAGGGGACATGATGAACTCCTGCGTTGACTGGCTGCGAGCCAATATACTCAACGCGGCTCGCCGGGCCAGATGGATGGCGGGTGTACGGGGATCGGGCGCCGGCTCCGGCGACACGGGGGATCGCCGGAGCGGGCGCCCGATGTACTCCCTACGGCTCGTGCCGCTCCGGCTCCCGGTGAGCGCTTTCCGCACCGTCCGGCTCCGCACCGTCCGGCTCCGCACCGTCCGGCTCCGCACCGTCCGGCTCCGTACCGACAGGCTCCGCACCGTCCGGCTCCGTACCGACGGGCGGGTCCAGCACGGCGAGCAGCGCGTCGGGCCGGTCCGCGACCGGCAGCGGGTCCACCAGCAGGAACCGGCAGCCCAGGGCCGCCGCGCCGCCGTCGGCGGCCGCGTTGTCCCCGACCATCACCGCTTCCCGCACCGCGTCGCCGGTGACGCCGAGCGCCTCCAGCGCCACCTGGAACAGCCGCGGGTCCGGCTTCTGCACCTCGTGCTCGTAGCTGAGCACGAAGGCGTCGATGTCGTCCGCCACGCCGTGCACCCGGAAGATCGGGCGCAGGTCCCAGCCGATGTTGCTCACCACCGCCACCGGCACCCCGCGCTCGCGCAGCCCGGCCAGCACCTGGGCGGTGTCCGGATACGGCTGCCACGCCGCCGGGGTGCGGTGCCGTTCGTACAGCGCGTCGTGCACGTCCCACGGCAGCCCCGCCGCGCGGGACAGGGCCGTGTACGCCTCCCGGTGCAGCTCCGCGGTCAGGTCCCGCGCCTGCCACACCTCGACCAGGTCCGCCGGCACCGCGGTGGGCGACTGCCCGCCGGGCTGCGCGCCGACCCGCTCCAACTCCTGTGCGTACTTGATGACTTCGTCGTCCGCGACCTCGATGCCCTCGGCCGCGAGCGCGCCCCTGAGCCATCGCTCGCAGGGCTCGATCCGGAACAGGGTGCCCGAGAAATCGAACATGACCGCCTTGATGGTGCCTCCCCGGTAGTGGTCGCTCGGCTCCAGCATTCCAGACGCGTTCCGGGGCGGTTCGGGTGCACGGTGTGTTTTCGGACGGCCGGGCCGGCGGGGCTGGTCGCCGCACCCGGCAGGTCAGGTCAGGGCGTGCAGGCCGGGGCCGAAGGTGATGATCAGGGGGACGGCCGGGACCAGCAGCGACAGGACGGTCAGCCGCAGCCGTTGCGCGACGGGGAGCCGCGGGACCGGTGCCAGCAGGCGGTTGACGCGGCCGGGGAGTTCGGCGAGCGGCCCGGGGGAGGGGCCGAAGACCCCGCGCGGCTCGTTGAGTTCGACCAGCGCGAGGGCGGTGGTGAGGCGGCCGAACCGGCGCGACGCGGTGTCGTCGGCGGCGAGTTCGATCAGGTGGTGGACCTGGTCGCGGAAGGCGGCGAAGACGGGGACCTGGGGGAACCCGCCGGCGAGCGCGCCCGCGCAGTGCAGCAGGAGGTCGTGCCGGGCGCGGGCGTGGCCCTGCTCGTGGGCGATGACGGCGTCGAGTTGGCGTCCCTTGAGCCGGCCGAGCGCGGCCGTGGTGATCACCAGTCGCGGCTCCGCGCCGGACAGCCACCACGCGTCGGAACGAGGGTCCTCCAGCACCACCAGCCGCTCGCCGGGCGGCACGGACTCGCCGGGCAGCCGGGGCGCGCGCACCTGGAGTTCGGCCCGGCGGGAGCGCCGCCGGCCCCGGGCGGTGCGCACCTCGCGGGTGAGCATCGCCGCGGTCCACACGCCGCCGAGCGCGAGCAGGACCGCGAGCGCGCCGGCCCACCGGCCGTATCCGGGCAGCCCGTAGGCGTCCTCGACGCCGCGCGGCGCGAACGCGAAGACGTGGCCGCGGACCGCCACCCAGGCGGCCGAGGCGGTGAGCGCCATCGCCGACACGCAGCACAGCAGCACCGCGGCGACCACGCACTGCCACACCCACAGGGCGAGTACCGGCTCGCGCTCGGGCCAGTCGGCACGTGCGAGCAGACGCGGCGCCGTCGCCGCCGCCAGTGCGCCGAGAACCAGCAGCACGAACGGGACCGTCATGCTGATCACCCTAGGAGTCGCCTTGCTCACAGGGACGTGGCAGCGCGCCGATGTGACGCACGACTCACCGGGTCCGCGCGGCCGTCGGGACCGGCCGGGCCGCGCGGCTCACATGACGAGCAGCATGACGACCATGCCCAGCGCCATCGAGACCCGGCAGGCGACGGCCACCTCGGGGGCGTGCCGCAGCTGTACCCGCCCGCGCGACGGCGCGTGTGGCGACGGTCCGGGTGAGGCTCCGCCCGATGGCGCGGCGGCCGGTCCGGCGGCAGGTCCGGCGACCGTGGCAGCGACCGTCGCGGCGCCGGGTATCAGCCCGCCGGGCGCCGCAACGGGCACGGGCACGGGCGCGTACGCGAGCCGCACGCCCGTACGCAGCACGTAGACCGCGAAGTAGAGGAGGAACAGGCCGGTCAGCGCGGAGCTGCCCGCGCCGCCCATCACCATGGTGTGCCCCGCGCCGGACGGCGCGGCCCGCGCCATGGCGAACGCCATGTAGACCATGGCGGCCGAGCAGACCACGTGGTGCACCCGGTGCCCCGAGGCGTGCCGGCCGGGGAGCACGGCGCGCAGCGCGGCCATCGCGTAGACGACCGCGAAGACGGGGGCGGCCCAGCGGTGCGGGTCGAGCACGGAGACCGGCACGGCCATCACCGCCATGCCGGCGCCCATCACCGCCTCGTCCTTGTCCTCGGCGCGCACCAGGCACGACACGGCGGCGGCCGCGCTCAGCGCCACGAGGAGCCATGCGACCAGCAGCGGTTCGCGCATCGGTGATCCCCCTCCCGTCCGCCCTGCTCCGAGCCGTGCCGAGCCGCCCCGACCGGCACGCCCCACCCCACCCCGGCACGGCCGCGGCCCGGTCCCGTCCGGTCCGGTCCGCCTGTCCGTTCGGGTCCTACCCGGCCAGGCGGGCGCGCAGCCGAGCGCACGGGATCGCCCGGGGGAGTGCGCCGAACCGGCGCGCGCCCCCTCGGCGGGGGCGGCGCCACGCGCGGGGGTGCCGCCCGCCGGCCGGCGCACGGGCCTCGGCGACGGTGGCCGCCTTCGGTAGCCTGACCGGCATGGACACCGCATCCCTCAGCTTCCGCCCCGCGACCCCCGCCGACGTGACCGAGCTCGTGGCCCTGGTCGAGTCCGCCTACCGCGGCGACACCAGCCGCACCGGGTGGACCACCGAGGCGGACCTCATCGAGGGGCAGCGGACCGACCCGCAGGGCGTGCTGGACGTGGTGGAGAAACCGGACGGCATGATGCTGGTGGTCGAGCGCGACGGTGAACTGGTGGCCTGCTGCCAGCTCGAACACCGCGGCCTGCACGCCTACTTCGGCATGTTCGCGGTCCGCCCCGCGCTCCAGGGCGCCGGCCTCGGCAAGGTGATCATCGCCGAGGCCGAGCACGTCGCCGCGAAGGAGTGGGGCGTGTCCGAGATGCACATGACGGTGATCAGCGCCCGCGAGGAGCTGATCGCCTGGTACGAGCGCCGCGGCTACTCCCGCACCGGCGAGATGTCGCCCTTCCCCTACGGCCAGGAGCGGTTCGGCCGCCCCACCCGCGACGACCTGGAGTTCGAGCTGCTGACGAAGCGGCTCGGCTGACCGCGGCCGCCTGCCGTACGGCCTCGGCCCGGCGCCGCGCTCACAGCCGCCCGGCCGCCGTGATGCGCCGCAGGAAGTCCTGGGTACGCCGCTCGCGCGGGGCGCCGAAGACCTCGGCGGGGGTGCCGCGCTCCAGGATCACCCCGCCGTCGAGGAAGCACACCTGGTCGGCGACCTCGCGGGCGAAGGCCATCTCGTGGGTGGCGATCACCATCGTCATGCCCTCCTCCTTGAGGTCACGGACCACCGCGAGCACCTCGCCGACCAGTTCCGGGTCGAGCGCGGCGGTGATCTCGTCGAGGAGCAGCAGGCGCGGCCGGGTCGCGACCGCCCGCAGCAGCGCGACCCGCTGCTGCTGGCCGCCGCTGAGCCGGTCCGGGTACTCGCGGGCGCGGTCGGCCAGGCCGAGCCGCTCCAGCAGTTCCCGGGCCCGGGCCTCGGCCTGCGGGCGCGGCTCCTTGTGCACGCGGCGGGGCGCCAGGGTGATGTTGTCCAGCACCGTCATGTGCGGGAAGAGGTTGTACGCCTGGAAGACGACGCCGATCCGGCGCCGTACGTCGTCGACGTCGGTGCGCGGGTCGGTGATGTCCTCGCCGTCCAGGAAGATCGCGCCGTCGTCGACGTCCTCCAGCAGGTTCGCGCAGCGCAGCAGCGTGGACTTGCCCGAGCCGGACGCACCGATCAGCGCGGTGACGGTGTGCGCGGGCACGTCGAGCGCGATGTCGCGCAGCACCACGGTGTCGCCGTAGGTCTTGCGGACGGCCTCCAGCCGCAGCACGGGTTCGGCGCTCAACGCGGGTTCAGCCCCGGGCACGGGTACGGGTGCGGCGGCCGGCCGTCCACCCGCGTCGCCGGGCCCGTCCCCGAGGCCCGCCGCCCCGATGTCCTTCGCCCCACCGGGGTGCACCCCGGCTTCCTTCGCCCCGCCGGTCTTCGCCTTGCCGGTCTCGGCCCCGCCGGTCTTCGGCCCGTCCGCCGGGCGGCCTTCCGCGCTCATACCGCGCCTCCCTGCGACTGCCGCCGGTTCATCCGCGCGGCCACCCAGTCGGTGAAGCGCGTCATGGGGATGGTGATCGCCACGAAGATCAGGCCCGCGATGACGTAGGGCGTGTAGTTGAAGTCGCGGCTGGCGATGATCTGCGCGGCGTAGACCGCGTCCACCGCGCCGCCGATCGAGACCAGGCCGGTGTCCTTCTGCAGGGAGACCAGGTCGTTGAGGAGCGGGGGCACCACCCGGCGGACGGCCTGCGGCAGCACGACGTAGCGCATCGCCTGGGCGTTGCTGAGGCCGAGCGAGCGGGCGGCGGCGCGCTGGCTGGGGTGCACGCTCTCGATGCCCGCGCGGAACACCTCGGCCACGTAGGCGGTGTAGGTCAGGCAGAGCGCGAACGCGCCGAGCAGCACGGGGTTGTTGGTCACCCCGGTCAGCCGCAGCGCGGGGATGCCGAAGACGCACAGCAGGATGCAGATGATCAGCGGCAGCCCGCGGAAGAAGTCCACGTAGGCCGTCGCCAGGGCGCGGACGGGGAAGAACACCGGGCCGCGCAGGGTGCGCAGCAGCGCCATCAGCAGCCCGGCGGCCAGGACGACCGCGCCGCACACCGCCAGCAGCCGCAGGTTCAGCCACAGGCCGTGCAGGATCGGGTGGAGGGAGATCCGCGCGTAGTGGGCGTCGAAGAACGTCTGCCGGGTGCGGTCCCAGCCGGGCGAGTTGACGATCAGCGCGTACAGCACGGCGGCCGTCGCCAGGGTGCTGGCCGTGGCGACGGCGAACGCGCGGCGGGTGCGGGTGCGCCGGTAACGTTCCCGGGCGATCCGCCGCGCCGAGGGGCGGTACTCGTCCGGGGCACTCGTCGTACCGCCGCCGAGGTCCCGCGCCGCGGCCGGTGGCGCGGGCGCGGCGACGTCCCCGCCGCCGCGCTCCGGCCCGTCCTGGACGGTCACTTGAGCACCGGGGCGTTCACCGCGTCCGACAGCCACTTCTTCTCCAGCGCGGCGAGCGTGCCGTCCTTGCGCAGCGCTGTGACCGCCTGCGAGACGCACGGCGTGAGCTTGCTGCCCTTGTCCAGCACCAGCCCGAACTGCTCCGGTGCGGTGCCCGTGGTGGAGAACTGCCCGATCACCTTGGCGTCGGTGACCTGGGCGCCGGTGACGTAGAAGGCGGTGGGCAGGTCGACCACGATGCCGTCCACCTGGCCGTTCTTGAGGGCGGCCACTGCGAGGTCGTTGCGCTGGAAGACCGCGGGCTGCTTGGTGGGCTTCACCAGGTCGTCGATGACGTCGAGGCTGGTGGTGCCGACCTGGGCGCCGAGCTTCGCGTTCTTCAGGTCGGCCAGCGAGTGCGCCCCGGCGATCTTCGAGCCCTTGGGCGCGACGACCGCCTGCCGCACGTCGTAGTAGCCGGGGGAGAAGTCCACCGTCTTGCGGCGCTCGGGGGTGATCGAGACCTGGTTGATGTCCACGTCGAAGTTCTTGGCACCCGGCGAGAAGGCGCTGTTGAACGGCACCTTCTGCCAGACCACCTGGTCGCCGGTGTAGCCGAGTTGCTTCGCCACCGCGTAGGCGACGGCCGACTCGTAGCCCTTGCCGTTGGACGGCTTGTCGTCGACGAACCAGGGGTCGTACGCCGGGTTGTCGGTGCCGACGGTGAACTTGCCCGCCGTGCGGGTGGCGAGCCCGCCGGGGCTGCACGCGCCGGCGGTCGTGCCGGAGGCGCTGCCGGACGGCGAGGACGCCGCCGAGGAGTCGCCGTCGTCCTGCGGGGAGCAGGCGGCCAGGGCCAGGGTGAGCAGGGCGGCCGCGGCGAGGGCCGCGCGATGACGGGACGGGAGGATCGCGGGACGCATGGCGGGACCTTGGCACCCGGTGGGCCGATCTGTCCACGCCATTCGGCACTCCGTCCGGATGCCGGACCTTTGTGTCCGCGGTGTTTCCGGCCGTACGCGGTCGGTCGCGATGCCATCGCGTCAGGTGACCGCTGACCGCTGACGGCTTAGGGATCATGCCGTACGCCGTATGGCTGACGCCTTACGGCGCCGAGACTCCGTCCGTCGGTGCGCGGTCGCGGCCCAGCGCGGGCGGCAGGTCGGTGGCGGCGCCGTCCAGGCCCAGCGCGCGGGTCAGCGCCCAGTCCTGCGGGGTGTTGACGCTCCAGGCCATGACGGCGATCCCGGCCGCGTGGCAGCGGCCTACGACGTCGAGGGTGAGCTGGGTGAGGTCGAGGCTGACCAGGCGGGCGCCGACGGCCTGGGCGCGCGGCACGATGTCCGGTCCGAGGTCGCTCGCGACGAGCACGGTGGCGACCTCGGGCAGCAGGGTGTGGATCTCGGCGAGGGCGTCGTCGTGAAAGGACAGCACGCTGACCCGGCCGGTCTCGTCGCGCTCGCGCAGCACCGAGGCGAGCACCCTTGCGGCCGCGGTGTCCTTGATCTCGGCCTGGATCGGGCACGTCACGCGGTCCAGGACCTCCTCGAAGACCGGTACGCCCTCGCCCTGCCCCGCGTCCAGGCGGCGGATCTCGGCGAGGGTGAGGTCGCGGATCGGGCCGGTGCCGTCGGTGGTGCGGTCGACCGAGGCGTCGTGCATGACGACCAGGGCGCCGTCCTTGCTCAGGTGCAGGTCCAGTTCGACCTGGTCCACGCCCTCGCGCTCCGCGCGGCGGAAGGACCGCAGGGTGTTCTCCGGCTCGACGCCCATGACCCCGCGATGGCCCACGGTGAGGAAGCTCATGAGGGCACCCTAGTGCCACCGTCCGGCCTGCCGGCCGACCGCCCCGGCGCCCCTGAGCGGCCTGGCGGACGCCGCCCCCGGCGCCGCCACGACGCCCGCCCCGGGCTCGTCCCGGACGGCCCTCCCGGGTGCCGCCACGGGTCTCGGTCCGGCCTTGCCGCGCCCCGGGCACACCTCGGCGCCCACCGCAACTTTTAGCGCCCCATCCTGGAGTCGAGCCGTAAAAACTACGGCCTTCAGCGGCCTTGACCGCACAATCTCAAGGAAGTGGCCTTGAAGACGGGGCCCGGCCATGGCTACGCTGTTCGCACGACAGTTTCTTTTGTGGAGGAGGGGTCATGGGCGAAGTTCTTTCGTCGAAGGTGGCGACCGGAGGCGGGATATCCGGCGAAGGCGTGCTCGGACACCCCCAGTGGCCCGTGCTGAAGCAGGCGGTCGAGGCGATCAGGCCCTGGCAGCGCAAGGACGGTTCGATCGACTTCGACGCCGAGGACGCGCCCACCCGCGACGACGCCGCCCGCACTCTCGGCCGCGTCGTCGACGCCCTCGAACAGCTCGCCCCGCTGCTGCCGCACGACGAGGCGTACCACCGCGCCCTGACCACCGACCTGCGCCACTGGGCCGAGGGCGGCTTCGCCGTACCCGACTTCCTCGACTCGCTGCTGGCCTTCCAGCCCGCCGCCGACCGGCGCGACGGCCTCCAGCACCTGGTCGTCTTCCCGATGTACACCCAGAACGGCAACCCGGACCGCAACCTCGAAGCGGTCGTCTTCCGGGTGGTGTGGCCGGAGTGGCTCGCCGAGCTGGAGCGCACCCGCTACGACAACCCGCAGTTCGTGCCGATCACCTTCGAGGACTTCACCCCGGGCTACGACACCAACTCCGCGGTGCTCTTCCCCGAGACCGTCGCCGTGCGCAAGGCGCCCGACCGCTGGACCTGGGGCGCGATCTTCTGCGACCGCGAGGCCGCCCGCTTCCGCGCGGTCACCTCCGCCGCCGTGGACACCCTCGGCCTCGACCTGCCCGAGGACGCCGCCCGCCTGGTCGACGACCAGAAGCTCGCCCAGCAGACCTACGTGCTGTGGGACATGATCCACGACCGCACCCACAGCCACGGCGACCTGCCGTTCGACCCGTTCATGATCAAGCAGCGCGCCCCGTTCTGGATGTACGGCCTGGAGGAGCTGCGCTGCGACCTGACCACCTTCAAGGAGGCGGTCAAACTCCAGGCCGAGGGCCACCCGATGGGCCTGGGCGTGCAGTACGCGATCCTCTTCGACCGGCTCTTCCGCTTCCCGGTCACCGGCGAGCGCGTGCGCAACTACGACGGCCTCGGCGGCCAGCTGCTCTTCGCCTACCTGCACAAGCACGACGCCGTCCGCTGGACGGACAACACCCTGCACATCGACTGGGAGCGCGCGCCCCAGGTCACCACGCAGCTGTGCGGCGAGATCGAGACGCTCTACCGCGACGGCATCGACCGGCCCAAGCTCGTGCACTGGCTGGCCGCCTACGACCTGGTCGCGACCTACCTCTCGCCGAACCCCGGCTCGGTCTGGGCCAAGGGCGCGGACGCCTTGGACCTCTCGCTCCCGCCGCGCAAGCTGGTGGACGACGTGCTGCCGGACGAGTTTCCGCTCAGCATGTTCTACGAGGCCCTTGCGAAGAAGCTCCGCGAGACGATTGCCTCGACCCGGGGCATCACCGGGAACAGCGCGCTGCGAGGTGCCGCGTGACCGGTGCAGGCGAGGAGGCGGAGATGACGACCGACACGTACACAGGCGGGCTCGACGGCGCGGTGATCGCGGTCGCGGGCGCGGCGGGACCGGCCGGACGGGCCGTGCTCCAGCGGCTGGCCAGGGCCGGCAGCCATGTGGTCGCGGCCGACGCGGACCCCGAGCGGCTGGCGCAGGCGGTCGACGCCGCGCGCTACGACGCGGGCGGCGCCGACATCACCGGCGAGGTGGTGGACCTGCTGGACCTGGAGGCCGCGCAGGACTGGGCCGGCCGGATCGAGAAGGACCACGGCCGGGTCGACGGCCTGGTGCACCTGGTCGGCGGATGGCGCGGCTCCGCGTCCTTCCCCGAGACCGAACTCGCCGACTGGGACGTGCTGCACGACCTGCTGGTGCGCACCGTCCAGCGCACCACCCTCGCCTTCCACGACGGCCTGCTGCGCAGCCCCGGCGGCCGGTACGTCCTGATCAGCGCGGCCGGCGCCAGCGCGCCCACGGCCGGCAACGCGGCGTACGCCGCCGCCAAGGCCGCCGCCGAGGCGTGGACGCTGGCCATGGGCGACTCGTTCCGCAAGCTCGGCGGTGACGCCCCCAGCGCGGCGGCCACCGTACTGGTGATCAAGGCCCTGGTGCACGATGAGATGCGGGCCCAGCGCCCCAACGCCAAATTCGCCGGCTTCACCGACGTGCGCGACCTCGCCGAGGCCATCGCGGACGTGTGGAACGCAAGCCCTCAGCAAGTGAACGGGACCCGACAGTGGCTGACGCCCCGACCGTGACCGAGTCCACCGACCCCACCTCCACCCCCACCGGCGACACCGACGCCATACGGCGCCACGACCCGGGCACCCGGGGCTTCGCCAGCGACAACTACGCCGGGGTGCACCCCGAAGTGCTGGCCGCCCTCGCCCTGGCCAACGGCGGCCACCAGGTGTCCTACGGCGCCGACGCGTACACCGACCACCTCCAGGAGCTCTTCCGCGGCCACTTCGGCCCGACCGCCGAGGTCTTCCCGGTCTTCAACGGCACCGGCGCCAACGTCACCTCCCTCCAGGCGGTCACCGAGCGCTGGGGCGCGGTGATCTGCGCGGAGTCCGCGCACATCAACGTCGACGAGTGCGGCGCGCCCGAGCGGGTCGGCGGCCTGAAGCTGCTCACGGTGCCCACGGAGGACGGCAAGCTCACCCCCGAGCTGATCGACCGGCAGGCGTACGGCTTCGACGACGAGCACCGCGCGCAGCCGCAGGTGGTGTCGATCACCCAGAGCACCGAGCTGGGCACCTGCTACACCCCGGAGGAGATCAAGGCGATCTGCGACCACGCCCACGCGCTGGGCATGGCCGTGCACATCGACGGCGCCCGGATCGCCAACGCCGCCGCGAGCCTGGGGCAGCCGCTGTCCAGCTTCACCACCGACGCGGGCGCGGACATCCTGTCGGTCGGCGGCACCAAGAACGGCCTGCTGCTCGGCGAGTGCGTGGTCGTGCTCAACCCCGAGCGGGTCCGCGCGCTCAAGCACCTGCGCAAGCTGTCCATGCAGCTCGCGTCCAAGATGCGCTTCGTGTCCGTGCAGTTCGAGGCGCTGTTCGCCGGCGACCTGTGGCTGCGCAGCGCCTCGCACGCCAACGCGATGGCCCGCCGCCTGGAGCGCGCGGTGCGGGACATCGACGGGGTGACGGTCACCCAACGGGTCCAGGCCAACGCGGTGTTCGCGCTGCTGCCCCGCGAGGTCAGCGAGCGGTTGCAGAAGCGCTACCGCTTCTACTTCTGGGACGAGGCGACCGGCGAGGTGCGCTGGATGTGCTCCTTCGACACCACCGAGGAGGACGTGGACGGCTTCGCCGCCGCGATCGCCGAGGAGATGCGAGCCGGATAGCGCATGAATATGCGTAACTTCGTAAAGTGATTGATCGAGAGGTCGGTGGCTCCGTAGGCTCCTCCAGCATGGAGCCCATCCCGGAAACCACCGACCTCTCCGCGTATCTCGGCGCCGACGAGGTGCTCGACCACGACCACCCGCAGGTCCGGCAGACCGCCGCGCTGCTGCGCTCCGCCGCACCCACGCCGTATGAGTATGCGAAGGCCGCGTACGACTACGTGCGCGACGAGGTGCCGCACTCCTTCGACAGCGGCGACGACCGCGTCAGTTGGCGCGCCTCCGAGGTGCTGCGCACCCGCAACGGGATCTGCTACGCCAAGTCCCACGCCCTGGCCGCCCTGCTGCGCGCCGAGGGCATCCCCGCGGGGCTGTGCTACCAGCGCCTCACCGAGGACGACGGCCGGCCGGTCGTGCACGGGCTCGTCGCGCTGCTGCTGCCCGGCGGCGACCGCTGGACCCGGCAGGACCCGCGCGGCAACAAACCCGGTGTCGACGCCCACTTCTCCCTCGGCCGCGAGCGGCTGGCCTTCCCCGTGCGGCCCGAGAGCGGCGACTACGACTACCCGACGGTGTACGCGGCCCCGCCCGCAGCGGTGCTCGCCGCGCTGCGGGAGTCCGCCGACCGTACGGAACTGGCGGCACGGCTGCCGGCCGCGCTGGAGTGAGACCGGCGGTCCCGGACCCCGGCCGGTCCCCGCTCAGGCGGCCGTGGCCCGCTTCAGCAGCAGGTACATCTCGCAGCCCAGGCAGTAGGCGAACACCGCGTTGAGGAAGGCGGCGGCCAGCGCGCACGCGGCGGCCGCCAGGCCCAGCCACTGCGGCCCGACCAGGTAGCCGATGGTGCCGAGCACCGCGAAGAACAGCCCGACGGCCTGCGCGAAACGCGGCGGCGCCGCGTCCTCCGTCGCGGTCGGCGGCCCGAGCCGCGGCCGGAGCAGGACCCGGAACGCCCATCCGTAGGGCGACCTGGACACGCCGGCCGCCGCGCCGACGGCGAAGACGACCGCCTGCGCCGCCAGCAGCCAGCCGCTGCCGGTGACCAGCACCACCGCGAGGACGACCGTGGTCACCGCGGCACCGAAGCGGGGCCCTCGTACATCGATCTGCATGGCTGGAATCATCGCCCAAGGACGGCGTGCCGCACCCGCGGGAATCATTGCGGTCGCGTGAACGCTGCCCACGGTGGGCTTGCCGGCGTGGCCGGCGGGCCCGTAGGCACGTGGTGCGAGGACGCCCGCGGCGCGAGGGACGCGACGGGGCGCGAACGAACGACGAGGGAGGCGCGACCGCCGTGACCGGACTGATCGTCTGCCTGGCCGTGCTCGTGGCCGCGAGCGGCTACGGGATCGTGCACCGGCGCCGGGACGGGAGGATCAGGGTGCGGGCCAAGGACGGCGGGCAGCGGCTGACGGCCGACGACCTCGGGGAGCCGCTGGGGGAGCGGGCCACGCTGGTGCAATTCTCCAGCGCCTTCTGCGCGCCCTGCCGCGCCACCCGGCGGGTGCTGGGTGAGGTGGCGGGCATGGTGGACGGCGTGCGGCACGTGGAGATCGACGCCGAGGCGCATCTCGAACTGGTGCGGCGGCTGGACGTGCTGAAGACCCCGACCGTGTTCGTGCTCGACGCGCAGGGCGCGGTGGTGCGCAGGGCGGCAGGACAGCCGCGTACGGCCGACGTGATCGCCGCGCTGGGCGCCGCGGTCTGAACGCGGGGGTCTGAACGCGGGGTCCACGGACGGCGTTCCGCGGTCTGAACGCGGGTTCTGAGCGCGGGGGGTCTGGGCGCGGCGGTCCGCGGACGCCGTTCCGCGGCGGTGAGCGCGGCGGGCGCACGGGGCGGTGAGCCGGAGCGCGGTCGGCGGCGGGCGCGGTGAACCGGAGCGCGGTCGGCGGCGGCGGGGGCGGGGCCGGTCGCGGGGGCGGCATCGGGTCGCTTTGGCACCCGTCCGGCGCGACGCGGGGACGGTGTGACGGTCCTTGCATCTGCCCGTGCGCTCTTGACGGTTGACGCCGCGAATCGTCAGTCTGACGTGATGTCCCGAGACTCGCCGCAGAGCCCTCCTGCCGCTGCCGCATCCGGCCGACACGCCCGCGTGTGCCGCCCGGTCCGCTGAGCACCGCCGCCTCCCAGCCCCGACGGTCGGCCCGGCCCGAGGGGCCGCCGCCCCGCCCGCTCGCCGCGGAAGGACGTACCCACCCGTGACCGCAACGCACGACCTCGCCTCGGCCGGCCCGGACGTCCCCGACATCGACCCGGACGTCTTCCGCTCGGTCTTCCGCCGCCATGCCGCTGGCGTCGCCGTGGTCACCGCGCAGGGCGTGCGCGGTCCGGTCGGCTTCACCGCGACCTCACTCGTCTCGGTGGCCGTCGAACCCCCGCTGTTCTCCTTCGGCGTCAGCGTCGGGTCCTCCTGCTGGCCGGCGCTGTCCACCGCCGAGCACGTCGGCGTGCACGTCCTCGGCGACCACCAGCGCGAACTCGCCGCGGTCTTCGCCCGCTCGGGGGCGGACCGGTTCGGGCCGCCGACCGGCTGGTCGCCCGGCCCGCACGGAGTGCCGCTGCTCGACGGCGTGGCCGCCTGGCTGGTCGGCCGGGTGGTGGGCCGGGTGCCGGCCGGCGACCACCGGATCGTGGTGGCCCGGGCCGTCGCCGGCGACCCGCACGGGCCGGGCGGGCCGCTTGTCCACCATCAGGGCGGGTACCACCGGTTGTTCCACTGAACGGGACAGGTGGGCGCGTCGGGCACGTCACAGTTCAAGGGCCTTGCGCGTGGGTAGGTACCTCTGTGTACTGACGAGTAATATATTCGGCGGGGTAGTAGTCGTGCCCTGGCAGGGAGCCGCCACGGCGGGCGCCTAACCTGGGCAGTTCACGAAGACGTGCAGGACGGAAGCAGTAGGAGAGCAGGCGTGAGCTTGAGGATCGTAGTCGCAGTGAAGTATGTGCCCGACGCCACGGGTGACCGTCACTTCGCCGAGGACCTGACCACCGACCGCGACGCGGTCGACGGCCTGCTGTCGGAGCTTGACGAGTACGCCGTGGAGCAGGCGCTCCAGATCGCGGAGGCCGCCGACGACGCGGAGGTCACCGCGGTCACGATCGGCCCCGAGGACGCGCGCGGCGCGGTGCTGAAGGCGCTGCAGATGGGCGCGGCGAAGGGCGTGCACGTCGAGGACGACGCGCTGCACGGCACCGACATCATCGGCACCTCGCTGGTGCTGGCCAAGGCCATCGAGCACATCGGCTACGACCTGGTCGTCACCGGCATGGCGTCCACCGACGGCACCGCGGGCGTGGTGCCGGCGCTGCTGGCCGAGCGGCTGGGCGTCCCGCAGGTGACGCTGCTGTCGGAGGTCGCGGTCGCCGACGGGAAGGTCACCGGGCGCCGTGACGGCGACGTGGCGAGCGAGGAACTGGAGGCGGCGCTGCCGGCGCTGGTGTCGGTCACCGACCAGTCCGGCGAGGCCCGTTACCCGTCCTTCAAGGGCATCATGGGCGCGAAGAAGAAGCCGCTGGAGACGCTCGACCTGTCCGACCTCGGTGTGGACGCGGCCGAGGTGGGTCTGGGCGGCGCCTGGACCGCGGTGCAGGACGCCACGGCGCGCCCCGCGCGCAGTGCGGGCACGATCGTCAAGGACGAGGGCGAGGGCGGCAAGCAGCTCGCCGAGTTCCTGGCCGCGCAGAAGTTCATCTGAGCCTCGGCCGCGCCGCCCCACCTGATGGCCCGCCGCCCCTTCCCGAATTCGCAGGAGAACGATTCCCATGGCTGAAGTCCTCGTCTACGTCGACCACGTGGACGGTGCCGTCCGCAAGCCGACCCTCGAACTGCTCACCCTCGCCCGCCGGATCGGCGAGCCCGTCGCGGTCCACCTCGGCCCGGGCGCCGAGGCCGCCGCGGCCGTGCTCGGCGAGCACGGCGCGACCCGCGTACTGGCCGCTGACGCACCGGAGTTCGCGGACTACCTCGTCGTCCCCAAGGTCGACGCGCTCGAAGCCGCCGCGAAGGCCGTGAACCCGGCCGCGGTGCTGGTGCCGTCCTCCGCGGAGGGCAAGGAGATCGCCGCGCGCCTGGCGCTGCGGCTCGGCTCGGGCATCATCACCGACGCCGTCGACGTGGAGGCCGGCGCGGACGGCCCGGTCGCCACCCAGTCGGTGTTCGCCGCCGCCTTCACCACCAAGTCCACGGTGCGCAAGGGCACTCCGGTGATCACCGTCAAGCCGAACGCCGCGCCGGTCGAGTCCGCGCCGGCCGCCGGCACCGTCGAGCCGCTGACGGTCGCCTTCGGCGAGCTGGCCACCGGCACCAAGGTCGTCTCGCGCACCGCGCGCAAGTCCTCCGGGCGGCCGGAGCTGACCGAGGCCGCGATCGTGGTCTCCGGCGGCCGCGGGGTCAACGGCGCGGAGAACTTCTCCGTGATCGAGGCGCTCGCCGACTCGCTGGGCGCCGCGGTCGGCGCCTCGCGCGCGGCGGTCGACGCCGGCTGGTACCCGCACAGCAACCAGGTCGGCCAGACCGGCAAGTCGGTCTCCCCGCAGCTCTACATCGCCAACGGCATCTCCGGCGCGATCCAGCACCGGGCCGGCATGCAGACCTCGAAGACCATCGTCGCGGTCAACAAGGACGCCGAGGCGCCGATCTTCGACCTCGTCGACTACGGCGTGGTCGGCGACCTGTTCAACGTCGTCCCGCAGCTCACCGAAGAGGTCAAGGCCCGCAAGGGCTGAGCCGCTTGAACGCATTGTCGGCCCCCGCGCGGCTGCGGTGCGCGGGGGCCGACGCGCGCCCGGGGAGGCCGATGCGCGCGTCCGCGGCGTCGATACGCGTGTCCGCGGGGCCGATACGCCCCCGCGCGGCCCGGACCGACGCGAGCCGCCGCCCTGTTGACCGGCGCGTACACCCCCGCTAGCTTGCACTTCAACGATTTGTTGAATTCCGGGAGGGTGCAGATGCCGGCCGTGACGACACTCGCAGACGCCGTACGCACGCGGATCGGCGCCGCGCTGGCCGGCACCGACGCCGAGCTGGCCCGCCGCTACCCCGGCGACCGCGCCACCCGCCAGCCCGTGCACACCGTGTACGTGCCCGCCGACGCCTTCGACGCCGGCACCGTGCGCGCCTGGGGCGACCAGGCGCTCGCCGCGCTCGACACCCACGCACCCGACCCGGCCGTGTTCGGCGCCGTACTCGGCCTGAACGGCGAACTCGCCGCCGACGTCTACGACCTGGTCCGCGCCAAGCTGCGCCGCGAGCCCGTCGAGGACCTGCGGATCGACTTCGAGGACGGCTACGGGGTGCGCCCGGACGCGGAGGAGGACGCCGCGGCCGTCGCCGCCGCCCGCACGGTCACCGCCACCGTCGCCGACGGCACCGCGCCGCCGTACCTCGGCATCCGCATGAAGTGCATGGAGGCCGCCGTACGCGACCGCGGCATCCGCACGCTCGACCTGTTCCTGACGACCCTGCTCGACGGCGGCGCGCTGCCGGACGGGCTCCTCCTCACCCTGCCCAAGGTGACCTTCCCCGAGCAGGTCGCCGCGATGGCCGACCTGTGCGAGGAGTTCGAGCGGGCCGCGGGGCTGCCCGAGCGGCGGCTCGGCTTCGAGATCCAGATCGAGACCACCCAGGCCATCCTCGGCCCCGACGGCACCGCCACCGTGCCCCGCCTCATCGACGCCGCCCGCGGCCGCGCCACCTCGCTGCACTACGGCACCTTCGACTACAGCGCCGCCTGCGGGGTCAGCGCCGCCCACCAGTCCCTGGACCACCCGGCCGCCGACCACGCCAAGGCGGTCATGCAGGTCGCCGCGGCCGGCACCGGCGTACGCCTCTCCGACGGCTCCACCAACGTGCTCCCGGTCGGCTCCACCGCCGACGTGCACTCCGCCTGGCGGCTCCACCACGGCCTGGTACGCCGCTCCCTCGCCCGTGCGTACTACCAGGGCTGGGACATGCACCCGGCCCACCTCCCCACCCGCTACGCGGCCACCTACGCCTTCTACCGCGAGGGCCTGGCCGCCGCCACCGCCCGCCTCGCCGCGTACACGGCCGACTCCGCCGGCACCGCGGATTCAGCGGGTGCCGCGACCTCCGCGGTCCTCGACGAGCCCGCCACCGCCCGGGCCCTCGCCGCCTACCTCCTGCGCGGCCTCGACTGCGGCGCCCTCACCCCCGACGAACTCCCCGCCCCGACCACCCTCGCAGCCCTCGCCGGCCGGTAACGCGGGCGGTCGCCCGCCCGGGGGCCCGAAGCGCCGCTCAGGCTGCCAGCGACGGCGCTGCGAGCTGTGCCCGCTCGTAGAGATCACGCACGGTCGAGTTCCTGAGATGCGGTCGAATCAGGCGGAACATGGTCACCACGCATTGATCGGCGTCAGCTCCACGCCCAGGCCGTTGGCGAGCGCGTGCAACGTGGGCAGTCGCGCCGAGTGCTCGCGCCGCTGCTCCGACTGCCGGATGGCGTCCACCGACACGGCGGAACGCTCCGCCAGTTGCTCCTGCGTGAGATCGGCCAGCCGCCGCAAGCGCCGCAGCGTCCGTCCCAGGTCCTGGCTCGCCACACCCTGACGGTACGCCGACGGGCCCCGGGCCCACGTGTTGTCCGCGTTCGACCGCCGCTCCGGCAAACCCGGGCGGATCGCTCACCGCTCGGGCGGGAACTCGCCCGAGCCGCGCTCGATCAGCCGGACCGGGAGCTCGGTCCGGCTCGCCCCGTCCGTCGCGATCCCGTCCAACCGCCGGAACAACTGCTGCGCGGCCACCCGCCCGATGCCCGGCGCGTCCTGCGCCACCACCGTGATCGCCGGGTCCAGCACATCCGCCAGCTCGAAATCGTCGAACCCGACGAGCGCGATCCGCTCCGGCCGCCCCGCGAGTACGCGCACCGCGGTGACCGTCACCCGGTTGTTCCCGGCGAAGAGGGCCGTCACCGGCTCCACCCCGTTCAGCATCGCGTCGAGCGCCGCCTCGACCCGCTCCGGCGTGGTCGGCCCCATGGCGTACCACTCGGGCCGTACGGTCAGCCCGGCCGCCGCCATAGCCTCGCGGTACCCCCGCAGCCGCTCACCCGCGGTGTGGATGCCGGGCTGGTCGCCGATGAACCCGATCCGCCGGTGGCCGTGCGCGATCAGGTGCGCGACGCCCTCCCGGGTGCCGCCCGCGTTGTCCGTGAGCACCACGTCCGCGTCCAGCCGCCCGGCCGGCCGGTCCACGAAGACCGTCGCGACCCCGGCCGCGATCTCCGGCAGGAGGTAGCGGTGGTCGTCCCCGGCCGGTACCACGACCAGCCCGTCCACCCGCCGCGCGCAGAACGCCAGCACGAGCTCCTGCTCCCTGCGCGGGTCCTCCGCGCTGGACCCGGTGAACAGCAGCGCGCCGTGCGAGCGCGCCACGTCCTCCACGGCCCGGCTGAGCGCCGCGTAGAAGGGGTCCGCGAGGTCCTCCAGCACCAGGCCGACGCTCGCCGTACGCCGGGTCCGCAGCAGTCGCGCGCTGTCGTTGCGCCGGAACCCCAGCGCGTCGATGGCGGCCTGAACGCGGGCGGCGGTATCAGGTGTCACGCCGGGTTCCTCGTTCACCACCCGCGACACCGTCTTGAGGCCGACGCCCGCCCGCGCGGCGACATCCTTCATCGTGGGCCGGGGGGTACGTCCTGGTGTTTGGGTCACGGTCGTAGTATTCCCTGCGACAAGAGATGGACAACGTTGTCACGATCAGGCGAGACTACCCTCGTCCGCACCCTTGTCGATACGGCCCCTACAACCCACGTAGTACGAACGCCCAGCGACCGAATATCTACGCTCCGCGCACATCCGACCGCCACAGAACGTACACAGAACGCACGAAGGGACAGACCGCAGTGGGGACCGAGTGCCGACCGCGGTCCGCCGCTCGCCGACCACACGCACCACGCACCACGCCCCTGTTCACCCCCGCCACACCCGCCCCCACAACCCCCCCACACTCACACGACGCATGACGAAGCGCCCACCGCGGGCACGACGCACGCACAACGCACAAGGAGACGCCGCAGCGATGCACCCTGACAGCGCGACCGGTCCGATCGTGGCCGCACTGGACATCGGCGGCACCAAGATCGCCGGGGCCCTCATCGACGCCGAGGGGCGGTTGCTGGCGCGCGCGCTGCGCCCGACGCCCGGCAGCGCGGACGGCGAGCGGGTGATGGCCGCGGTCGACGAGGTGCTCGCCGAACTGCGCGCCGCCCCGCACTGGCCCGGGGCCGTCGCGGTCGGCATCGGCAGCGCCGGTCCGGTGGACGCGGCGCAGGGCACCGTCAGCCCGGTCAACGTGCCCGGCTGGCGCGACTTCCCGCTCGTACCGCGGGTCTCGGCGGCGGCCGGCGGCCTGCCCGTCGTACTGACCGGCGACGGTGTCGCGATGACCGCCGCCGAGCACTGGCAGGGCGCGGCCCGCGGCTACGACAACGCGCTGTGCATGGTGGTGTCCACCGGTGTCGGCGGCGGTCTGGTGCTCGGCGGTGCCCTCCTGCCCGGGCCGACCGGCAACGCCGGGCACATCGGGCACATCAGCGTGGACCTCGACGGCGACCCGTGCCCGTGCGGGTCGCGCGGCTGCGTGGAGCGGATCGCCAGCGGCCCCAACATCGCCCGGCGCGCGGTCGAGGAGGGCTGGCGCCCGCCGGCCGGCGCGCAGCCGACCGCCGCCGCGGTCGCCGCGTCCGCCCGCCAGGGCGATCCGGTCGCCCTGGCGTCGTTCGACCGCGCCGCCCAGGCCCTCGCCGCCGCCATCGCGGCGACCGCCACGCTCGTCGAGATCCACGTCGCCGTGATCGGCGGCGGTGTCTCGGCGGCCGGGCCGCTGCTCTTCGACCCGCTGCGCGTGCACCTGTCCCGCTACGCCACGCTGTCCTTCGCGGCGGGTGTCGACGTGGTGCCCGCGAAGCTCGGCACCGACGCGGGGCTGGTCGGGGCCGCCGCGGCCGCCGCGCAGGCGCTTCAGCTCTTCCCCACCACCGCGTAGGCTCCGTCCCGGACTTCGAGTCCCGGGCTTCGGTCCCGGATTGCGGTCCCGGATTGCGGTCCCGGGCTTCGGTTCCGGACTTCACGGGAGGGCGTCGTGGACGGGTGTCATGGCCGGGCGTGAGGCGGTCGTCGCGGTCCTGCCGCGGGCCGGGCGGGTGCTGGTGATCCGACGGGGGCCCGGCGCCCGTATGCCCGGCTACTGGGCGCCGCCGAGCGGCACGCTCGAACCGGGTGAGAGCCAGCAGGACGCGCTCGTCCGCGAGATGCGCGAGGAGGTCGGCCTCACGGTCGCCCCGGCCGCGAAGGTCTGGGAGTCGCGGGCCGCGGACGGCGTGTTCCTGCTGCACTGGTGGACCGCCCGCGTCGATGACGGTGAGGTCGTCCCCGACCCTCGCGAGGTCGCCGAGGTCCGCTGGGTGACGCCGCGCGAGTTCCTCACCCTCACCCCGGTCTTCCCCGGCGATCGCGAGTTCTTCGGCCACGTCCTCCCGTCCGTCCGCACTCCTTGACCGGGGAGGCGACCCGCGCGCCGACCGTACGCGCCGACCCGCGCGCGGCGGCCAGGACGCGGGCGTCGCCGGCGCGGGGGCGAGGATACGGACCCGGCATACTGTTTCCCCGCCACTGCGGAGAACCGGTCGCAGGCGATGACACGGCAAGACAGCAGGGGGGCCGATGGAGGACGACGAGAAGTACGCACTCTCCGCCTATCAGGTGTTGCGGACCGTGGGTAAGGCGGCGGTGGCCGACCTGCCCGCCGAGACGGGACTCGATCTCGATCAGGTGGAGCGCGGCATACGGCAGTTGCGCCGGCTGGGCCTGGTACGTGACGTGCAGGAGTCGATCGAGCCCGTCGAAGCCAACGCGGCGCTGCTCGGGAAGGCGCAGGCCCACCAGGCGACTGCCGCGGCGCACGCGGCGAGCGTCAGCGACCTGGAGCAGCTCGCGCACGTGCTGCTGACGCTCTATCAGCCGACCCTCTCGGCGAACGCACCCCAGGCCGAGGTGGAGCTGATCACCGAACCGCGCCTGAAGGACCGGAGGTTGCAGGAGCTGGGCGCGGGGGTCAAGTCGAGCGTCGATGCGTTGCACCCCGGCGCGCTGCCGTCGATGGACGTGCTCAACCGGTCGCTGGCAGAGGACAGGGGCCTCGTCGAACGGGGCGTGCGGTGCCGGGCGATGTACCGGCAGGCACTGCTCGAGAACCCCAAGCACGCGCGCTATCTGCACGACCTGGCGCAGGCCGGCGTCGAGATCCGGCTGATCGACCACGCGGCCTACGACCTGGTCGTGCTCGATCGCCTGCTCGCCTTCATCCCGGCCGCTCCGGGCACGCACTCGCAGGGCGTGGCTCTCCTGCGCGGCTCTGCCCTGGTGATCGCCCAGCTGGCGCTCTACGAGGACTACTGGCTGCGTGCGGTGCCCTACCCTCGGGCGGTCGCCCAGTCCGAGCGGACCGCGCTCAGTGCCCAGGAGCGGGTGGTCGTACGGCTCATGGCCAGCGGTCTCAGCGACGACCAGATCGCCCGCAAGCTCGGTGTGCACCGCCGGACCGTGCAGCGCGCGGTGGCCAAGCTCATGGAGCGGCTGAACGCGACCAGCCGCTTCGAGGCCGGTCTGAAACTGGCCCGCGTCATGGGCGCCGACGGGGACTCGGTGGGGCTGGCGCCGAGCCACACCGTGCCGTCGCCGCGGCCCGCGCGGCCGGTGCCTCCGCGCGTCTCCTGAGCGGTTTCCGCCCGCGCCGGTCGTGCCCGAGGGCGGCTGGCCCACGGCGACCTCGGTGCTGGTGCACTACATCCTCGGCGCCACCGGCCGGCACGCCGCGAACGCCGCGAGCGCCCGCACGTTCGGGCCCGACATGGACCGCGCCACGTTCCACGACAGCGTCGCGAAGGCGTGGGAGGCGCTGGACCCGGAGAAGTATCCGCTCACCCGAACCGGTCGCGGATCAGCCGCGCGAGCACGACGACGGCGAGCAGTTCCCGGCCGGGGTCGATCTCGTCCTCGCCGGTGTCGGGCCGGCCGCCTCGCGCCGACCGGGCGGCCCCGGCCGTGTTTCACCAGCCGCCGGGTGCGTACGGAAGGCCGCTGACCTTCAGTCGCTGACGTTCATGGGACAGGCGTTCATGTGGCGGGAGTTCACAGGGGCGGGAGTTGACGGGGCGGGCGTTCACGGGGCGGGCGTGAAGAACTTCCAGTTCCCTTCGGAGACGACGTCCACGGCGCCGCCGGCCACCTTGACGGCGGTGGCGTCATCGATCGCGTACGCCGGCCCCCCGATCTCGGCCGCCCAACTCTCCGCCGCGGCCATGGTGTTCTCCGGCATGTCCGGGCGATCCAGGTGCGGGAAGATCGAGAAGTCGACCAACCCGAGCGTGCGGTCGTCACCGGTGGGCGGCATCCAGTCGTCCAAGTCCCGCACGACGCGGGGGTCAGCACCAGGCTCCCGGCGCTGATTCCCACGTAGACCGTCTCGGGCAGCGACGGCAGGAGGTCGGCCAGCCCGGACTCCCGCATCCAGTGGCTCAGGTACAGGGTGTCGCCGCCGTTCACCAGCAGGACGTCGGCCGCTCGGACCCACTGCACCCAGCGCTCCCGGTCGATGCTGGGCAGCGCGGTGAGCTCCAGCACCCCCACGGACTTCCACCCCAGATCGGCCCCGCGGAGGAAGCGCCAGGGCCCGACCGGGCCGAAGGAACTCCCGTACCCCGCGGTGGGGATGCACAGGGCGTGGGCCTCGGCGACCGGTTTGCCCAGGAGGTCGACCAGCGCGTCCCGGATGCTCTGGTTGGTGATGCCGGCGGAAGTGAGAAGAAGTCGCACGATGTCCGCCCCCAACTGGCTGCACAACGGAAGTGGCCGACACCGTACCGCCCCGCCGGACCTCGATGGGCCAGGTCCGGGGCAGCCGAGGCGGCCGCGTCCGAGGCCGTCGCCGGATCGCGTCCCACCGGCCCTCCACCCGCGGTCCGGGGCACGTGGTCGTTCAGCCGCCGAGCGCGCTCAAGGGGTCGTCCAGGACCGGCTGCCAGGCGAGTTCGGCGGCGCCGACGAGGCTGTTGTGGTTCAGCGCGCACGCCAGCAGCGGCACGCTTCCGCTGCGCCCCCACAGGCTGCGGTCGGCGACGACCGCGCGCAGCCGGTCGGGGTCGGCGTCCAGCAGGTGGCCGTGCAGGCCGCCGAGCAGGATGCGGTCGGGGTTGAGCACGTTGACGAGTCCGGCCAGACCGGTGCCGAGCCGGTCGATGAGGATATGGGCGGCGCGGCGTACGGACGGGTCGTCGTACTCGGTGCGCAGCAGGTCGCGGGACTGCTCCAGCAGCGAGATCTCCGGGCCCGCCGGGCGTCCGGCGGCCTCGATGAAGGCGAGCGGGTCGGCCTCGACGTCGAGGCAGCCGCGGGAGCCGCAGTGGCAGGGCCGCCCGTCCGGTCGGACGGTCAGGTGGCCGACCTCCAGGGCCAGCCCCGCGCTGCCGGTGTGCAGGCGGCCGTCGAGCACGAGGGCGCCGCCGACCCCGCGGTGGCCCGAGGCGACCACCAGCAGGTGCTGGGCGTCGCGGCCGGCCCCGTGGCGGTGTTCGGCGAGCGCCGCCACGTTGACGTCGTTGCCCACGAAGCAGGGCACCGGGCGCCCGCCGGGACCGGTGATACCGGCCTTGGCCACCTGCTCGGTGAACACCCGCAGCACGGGCGCGCCGGCCGGCCAGGCCAGGTGCAGCGGGTTGAGCGCGGCGCCCTCGGGCTCGGCGACCGCGGACGGCACCGCGAGCCCGGCGCCGACGCACTCCCGCCCGTGGGCGCGCAGCAGTTCCGCGCCGGCCGCCACCACCTCGCCGAGCACGTGCGCGGGGTCGGCCGGAACCGTCATGCAGCCGGGCGCGGTCGCCACCGTCTCACCGCCGAGGCCGACCAGCGCGGCGCGGAAGCCGTCGGCGTGCACCTGCGCGGCGAGTGCGACCGGTCCTTCGGGGGCCACCTCCAGCCGGTGGGAGGGGCGGCCCTGCGCGCCGGAGGGCCCGGTCGGCCGGGTGTCGACCCGGATCAGACCGAGCGCCTCGAGTTCGGCCGCCACCGCCCCGGCGGTCGCGCGGGTCACGCCCAGTTCCGCGGTGAGCAGGGCGCGGGTCGGCGCGCGGCCGGTGTGTACCAGGCCGAGCGCTGGACCGAGCGCGCCTCGGCCGCGCTCAAGCCTTGTCCGAATCTGTGTCACCACTCTATTCTCACTTTGTGCCGACGCTGAACAAAATAGGGACGGCGCTGTCCCGATCCCACCACACATTCGCCCCCGACCCGGCCCTGCGCGCGCTGCGCGTCGCGTTGACGGTCTTCTTCGCCGTGGACGGGTTCCTGTTCGCCGGGTGGGTGGTGCGCATCCCCGCCATCAAGGCCCAGGTCGGCGCGTCCGCAGGGCAGTTGGGGCTCGCGCTGCTGGGCGTTTCGGTCGGGGCGATCGCCACGATGGTGCTCACCGGCCGGCTGTGCCGTGTCTTCGGCAACGAGCGGGTGACCGTCGTGACCGCGGCCATGCTGGCGGTCAGCGTGGCCCTGCCGCCGCGTACCCATTCGGCCCTCGCCCTCGGCCTGGTGCTGCTGTTCTTCGGCGCGTCCTACGGCGGCCTCAACGTCGCGATGAACAGCGTCGCCGTCGACCTGGTCGCCGCGCTGCGCCGCCCGGTGATGTCCAGTTTCCACGCTGCCTACAGCATGGGCGGTCTGCTCGGCGCGGGTATCGGCGGGCTGCTGGCGTCGCACCTGTCGCCCGCCACCCATCTGATGCTGCTCACGCCGATCGGCCTGTTGACGGTGCTGTTCGCGGGGCGGGTGCTGGTGGCGCATCCGCTCAGCCACGGGGGCGGACGGGGTGCCGCGGCGCGGGAGGGTTCTGCGGGTGCGGGTGCGGGTGCGGGTGCGGGTGCGGGTGCGGGTGTGGGTGCGGGTGCGGGTGCCGAGGCCGAGGCCGGAACGGGTGCCGAGGCCGGTGCTGGGGCCGGGGTCGACCCGGAGCGTACGACGCTGGCGCCGGACGGGACGGCGCCCGCCGGAAAGGCACTCGCCGGGACGGCGCCGGCCGGGAAGCGGGGAACCGCCGGCCACCGTACGACCCTGCTGGTCGCCGTGTTCGGCCTGATCGCGGGCTGCTCGGCGTACGGCGAGGGCGCGCTCGCCGAGTGGGGCGCGCTGCACATCCAGCAGGACCTGCACAACGGTCCCGGGATCGCGGCGGCCGGCTACGCCTGCGTCACCTCGGCGATGACCATCGGGCGGCTGACCGGCGCCGCGCTGATCACCCGGCTCGGGCAGAGCCGCGCGCTGGTGTTCGGCGGGTTGACCGCATGCGGCGGGATGCTGCTGGGCGCGCTCGCGCCGTTCACCGCGCTGGTGATGGTCGGCTTCGCGCTGACCGGCCTCGGCCTGGCGAACCTCTTCCCGACCGCCATCGCGCGCGCCGGCGCGCTGACCGGTCCGAGCGGAGTGGCCGCCGCCTCCACGCTCGGCTACGGCGGGATGCTGCTCGGCCCGCCCGCGATCGGCTTCCTCACCGACGCGGTCGGCCTGCCCACCGCGCTGACCACGGTCTCCGCGCTCGCCGCCGTCGCCGCGGTGATCGCCTGGTCGGTACGGCACACCTCGCCGCCCCGGTCGGCTTGACGTACATCACAGGCGCGCGAACGGCGTCGAGGCGGCATGCTGGTGGCCCCGCGGAACGTCGCGGTGGCGTAAGGCCGTTGCGGCCTGTCGCCGCCGGTACGAGCCCGCAGGTGCCCCCGCGCGGGGGCCCGTACGCACCGCAGGAGGAGCCGATGCGCATGCCGCCCTGGGCCGGCCGTACCGCCCGTACGGTTCGTGCCGCTCGTGTCGTGGCCGGTGAGCGGGCGGCGCGGATCTATCTGGGCGTGGTCGCGGTGTGCCTGCTGCTGACGCTGCTGCAGACCGCGATCGCGGGCGGCCCGGCGCTGTCGTTCAGCGGGGTGCTGCTCGAACTGGCGACGCTGCCCTGGACACCGGCGCTGTGGCGGCTGTTCGCGGCCGTCGGCGGGCTGGACGTGTCGTCGGCCGCGAGCGGGTGGACCGGCTGGACGTTGACCGTGGTCGCCGCGATCGTCGCGGCGGCCCTGGACGCCGTGCTGATCGGATACGGGGTGCGCGCCGCCCGGCGCCGTGTCGCCGCACGTTGACCGGCGCCGCCGACCCGGCACAATTCCCCTATGGAGACTGCCGAGTTCATCGAGACGCTGCGCCGCGAGGGACCCCTGCTGGCCGACGCCGCACAGCGCGCGGGGCTGGACGCGTCCGTGCCCACCTGCCCGAAGTGGCAGGTCCGCGACCTGCTGCGGCACACCGGGGCGGTGCACCGCTGGGCGGCCGGGTTCGTCGCCGAGGGGCGTACCGAGCCCGCCCAACTCGACGACACGGCGCCGAGCGGCACGGGGAGCAACGGCACCGGCTCCGACGGCGGCGAACTCGTCGACTGGTACCGGCTCTCGCACGCCCGGCTGGTGGAGGTGCTGGAGGACGCCCCGGCGGACCTGGTCTGCTGGACCTTCATGCCCGCGCCCTCGCCGCTGGAGTTCTGGGTCCGCCGCCAGGCACACGAGACCACCGTCCACCGCGTCGACGCCCAGGCCGCCGCCGGCCTGGCCCCGTCAGCGGTGGACCCCGCCTTCGCCGCGGACGGCGTGGACGAACTCATGCTCCGGTTCGAGGGCAAGGGCCGTGACCGGGCGCGCAGCCCGCAGCCGCGCACGCTGCGGGTGCGTACCGAGGACGTGGCGGGGGACAGCGGCTGGACCCTGCACTTCACACCGGACCCGCCGCGCTGGGAGCGAGGCGGTGCGGACGGCGGCGCCGACTGCGAAGTGAGCGCGCCGGCCGCTGAGTTGTACCTGGCGCTGTGGAACCGGCTGCCCCACGACCACTTGTCGCTGCGCGGCGACCGCGACGTCATGGACCTCTGGCTGTCCTCCGGCGCCGCGTCCTGACGAGCGCGTGACCTGATCCTCCGTCCGCTCAGGGATGCGGTCGCACCGAAGCGGCCTGTGGCGCCCTCACAACGTGGGTGCCTCAGGGCACCGCAACCGCCGGAACTCGGGCGATAGCCGGGTGCGCGAGGAAGGTATCGGCATCGCGCTGAACGGCTGTCCAGCGGACGCAAGCTACGGCTGATTCGGGTAGGGGAGTACGCGTGTCATAGCGCGGGTTCCGGTACCCGGCCGTGCTCGCCCTGGAAGCCCTCGTTTCCAGCGCCTTGGGCGCCAGGCGGACCAGCGTCGTCTACGCGTGCGTCGTGGACAGGCCGAACGGGTAGGAGGGCGCACTGCCTTCGGCAGGCCCTAGGTCTTTTCGATCACTCGCCGCGGCTCCACGCGTCGACCGTTGCAGCGGCCCAAGACCCGACGCGTTCCGTGAACTTTGCGGAGGGGAAAGTTCCGTCGACGGCGACGTCTTCGATCGTGACGGCGAAACGAGATGGCGGCGTGCCCCGGTGCGGCAGCGCCCCGTCCAGCGCGACTCGGGAAGGCCGGCCCTTCACACAATGGGAGTTGCCACGACGAGCTTGGCCAACGAGCTGGTTCACTTCGTCCAGGCCGCCGTCGATGTATGCGCGCAGGAGCGCCCAAGCCATCGCACCGTCGTCGGTGGGTAGCCGGCTGGGGTGTTGGAGCAGGAAGCAAGCGACGGAGACGCCGTGCAGCGGCCCCCACGGTGCCCGCCGCGAATGGTCCAATGCGAGCAAGGCGTGGAATAGCTCCTCACAGGACCGCGGGTTCATCGGCGCACCGCACTCCGTGCAGGGCTCCATGCCTTCTCCTTCGTTCGCAAGCGAGGCTGGGCACCGTTCAATGTTCTGGCGATCACGCCAAACCATCGAGGCTTCGCGGCTGGAAACAATCCACATCGTGAGTACGTGCTCGTTGCCGGCACCAGGTGGGGCCCTCGATGCCGAACACCTCGACCTCCCGCAGTCCCGCGGCCCTCACTTCCGCGGCGAGCTCTTCCGCTCACGCCGAGGTGCTGGACACCCACGTACGACACGCACTCATCGAAGCGCGCGGAGACTGGGCCCGCCAGCACACCAACCGGCCCGCGTAAGCGCAGCTCAAGGGTCCGTCCACCGGAGGGGAGCGGCGCTCGCCGAAGCGCGAGGGGCCGCGGCATCGGCCGGCGCCCAGCCGCCCCGTCGGCTCAGGACTTGACGAGCATCCGCTCCAGCACCGCGCGGTGGCACGGGCGGGCCTGCTCGTAGCGGCTGCGGCCGGCCTCCGTGATGGCGACCCGCACCCCGCGCCGGTCCTCGCTGCAGATGCCGCGGTCGACCAGGCCCTCCTTCTCAAGGCGGGCCACCAGCCGGGACAGCGCGCTCTGGCTGAGGTGGACGCGGTCGGCGAGCTCCTGGACGCGGAAGGTGCAGCCGTCCTCCGCGTCGTCGCCGATCAGGACGTCCAGCACCTCGAAGTCGCTGGCGCCGAGTCCGTACCGGTGCAGCTCGCGGTCGATCTCGCAAGCCGTACGGGCGTGAACGGCCAGGATGTCCCGCCATTCCTGCACGAGCGCGCGCTCACCCTTGTCGCCGGTCATGACACAACGTTAGCAGAAAACCGACCCCTATGCACGGGCATTAAATGCGCTTGCATTGGATGCGCGTGCATGTAGTCTGTTCCGCATGACCTCTCCGTCAGTCCCGTCCCCTACCGTCCCCCGCTCCGACCAGCGATGGAGCGCCCTGCAATGGGGCGCCCTCCTCGTGCTGTGCGCCGCGCTCTTCCTCGACGCCCTCGACGTCTCGATGGTCGGCGTGGCGCTGCCCTCGATCGGCAGCGACCTGCACCTGTCCACGTCCTCGTTGCAATGGGTCGTCAGCGGCTACATCCTCGGTTACGGCGGCCTGCTGCTCCTCGGCGGCCGCGCGGCCGACCTGCTCGGCCGGCGCCGGGTCTTCCTGATCGCCCTCGCGGTCTTCGCGGTGGCCTCGCTCCTCGGCGGCCTGGTCGACTCCGGCGAACTGCTGATCGCCACCCGGTTCGTCAAGGGCCTCAGCGCCGCGTTCACCGCGCCCGCGGGCCTGTCCATCATCACCACCAGCTTCGCCGAGGGCCCGGTCCGCAACAAGGCGCTGACCATCTACTCCAGCTGCGGCGCCACCGGCTTCTCCATGGGCCTGGTGCTCTCCGGGTTCCTGACCGAGGCCGGCTGGCGCTGGACGATGCTGCTGCCCGCCCCCGTCGCCCTGATCGCCCTGATCGCCGGGCTGAAGCTGATCCCGAAGACGCCGCGCGAGAAGGCCGACGGGCGGGGCTTCGACCTGCCGGGCGCGATCACCGGCGCCGGCGCGATGCTGCTGCTGGTGTTCACCGTGGTCTCGGCGTCGTCGGTCGGATGGGCCTCGGCCCGCACGCTCGGCTCCTTCGCCGCCGTCGCGGCCCTGCTGGCCGCCTTCACCGTCATCGAGCAGCGCTCGTCCCACCCGCTGGTCCGGCTCGGGGTGCTGCGCGACTCCAGCCAGGTCCGCGCCAACCTCGGCGCCGCCACCTTCTTCGGGTCCTACGTCGCCTTCCAGTTCCTGGTTACGCAGTACCTCCAGAACGTCCTCGGCTACAGCGCCATGCACACCGCGCTCGCCTTCCTGCCCGCGGGCTCGCTCGTCGCGATCCTCTCCACCCGGATGGGGCCGGTCGTCGACCGCTTCGGCACCCCGCGGGTGATCGCGGCCGGCTTCACCTCGCTGGTCGTCGGGTACGTCCTGTTCCTGCGGATCGGCCTGCACCCGAACTACGCGACCGTCATCCTGCCCTCGATGCTGCTGCTCGGCGCCGCCTTTGCCACCGCCTTCCCGTCGCTGAACATCCAGGCCACCAACGGGGTGCGCGACGAGGAGCAGGGCATGGTCTCCGGGCTGCTGAACACGTCCTTCCAGGTCGGCGGCGCGATCTTCCTCGCCGTCGTCACGGCGGTGGTCACCTCCAGCGCCGGCGGTCACCCCGCGAGCCCGCAGGCCACCCTCGACAGCTACCGGCCCGGGCTGTGGGTCGTCACCGGCGTCGGCTTCGCCGGGCTGCTGCTCACCCTCTCGGGGCTGCGCCGCCGCCGTCCCTCCTACGGCATCCTCGTCGCCTCCTCGGACACGGAGGCGCCCGGCAAGGCCACCGCCGTCCAGGGCGCCGACGCCACCGACGGCACGGAGCGGGACGTCCGCGACGGCCGCGTGACCGCACGCGACTGAGCCGGCCCGTCCCCGCCGCTCCCGAACGACCGACCGGCCCCGCGCGAGGAGGGAACGCGCGGGGCCGGTCCACGTCCGCGCGCCCCGCCGTGCCCCCGTGTCGCCGGGCACCCTCCCGCCGACTGCCGCCCACGCGCCGCGGATTCCGGGCGGACTCGGGGGAACGCGGCTGTACCGTACGGCGTCTAGCGCGGTGGCCGGGAAGCGGCGGACGCGAGTGCGGGAGGCGGTGGAGATGAGCGGGGCGGGCACGGGCGGCCGGGGCGTGACGGGGCGCCGTACGCAGGCGGAACGCGACGCCGCGTCCGTCGAGGCGATGTACGCGGTGGTGACCGCCGCGGTGCTCGGCGCGGCCGGCTTCCTCGTCGTGACCACCCCGGTGATGGCGGGCGCGGCGCACGGCTCGGCCCGCGACGGGTGGGTCAGCGCCGCGGTGATCGTGGCGGCCGGGCTCTTCTTCGGCCGGATCGTGCTGACCTTGCACCGCTTCGAACGCCGCGCCCGGGAGCGGCGGCAGGCCCCGCCGCCGTACCCGTGGGACCCGACCCGCAGCCCGGCCGGCCACGGGGACGACCACGGTTCCGGGTACGGCCGCGGGCGCGCCGACGGTGGCGGCGACGGCGGTACGGACCCGGGCGCCGCGCCCTTGGCGCCGGTGGTGACGCCGTACCGGCCCCGGCGGGTGGTGCGGCAGGCCGCGAGCAGTGGTGCCGGCAGGGGCGGCGCGCGGGGTGGCGCCGACCGGATCGGCTGAGCGCGGGCGCGGGCGGCGGGGGCGCCGCAGGATCAGCGCCGGATCAGCGCCGCGATCAGTGTCGGATCAGCCGAGCCAACCGGGCCGCACCAGCCCCGACTCGTAGGCGAGCACCACCAGTTGGGCCCGGTCGCGGGCGCCGAGCTTCACCATCGCCCGGCTGACGTGCGTCTTCGCCGTGAGCGGGCTGACCACCAGCCGGCGGGCGATCTCGTCGTTGGACAGGCCGATCCCGACCAGCGCCATCACCTCGCGCTCCCGGTCGGTGAGCTGTTCGAGGTCGGCGGCGGTGGCCGGCTCCTTGGAACGGGCGGCGAACTCGGCGATCAGCCGGCGGGTCACGCCGGGGGACAGCAGCGCGTCGCCGCCGACCACCGCCCGGACCGCGCGCAGGAGTTCGGCCGGTTCGGTGTCCTTCACCAGGAACCCGGAGGCGCCCGCCCGGATCGCCTCGAAGACGTACTCGTCGAGTTCGAAGGTGGTCAGCACCACCACCCGCACCTGCGCGAGCGCCGGGTCCGCGGTGATCGTGCGGGTGGCGACCAGCCCGTCCATCACCGGCATCCGGATGTCCATCAGCACGGCGTCCGGGGCCAGTTCGCGCACCATGCGCACCGCCTGCCCGCCGTCGGCCGCCTCGCCGACCACCTCGATGTCGTGCTGCGCGTCCAGCAGCGCCCGGAAGCCGGCCCGGACCAGAAGCTGGTCGTCGGCGAGCAGTACGCGGATCATGTGCGCTCCTCGGCGGAGGTCAGGCCGCTGGGGCCGGAGGGATCGGACGAGCCGGAGGGACGGTCAGCGGCAGAGGGGCGCCCTGAGGGGGAGGGGTGCCCCTGGTCGGACAAGTGGCCCGGGTCGGACGGCCGCCCCTGGTCGGACAAGTGGCCCGGGCCGGACGGCCGCCTCTCGTCGGACGGCCGCCTCTCGTCGGACGGTCGCCCCCGGTCGCACGGAGAGTCCGGGCCGGGCAGAGAGTCCGGGTCGCACGGAGAGTCCGGGCCGGACGGAGGGTCCGCGCCGGCCCGCTTCTCCCCACCCAGCGGCAGCACCGCGCGAACCCGGAAGCCGCCGTCCTCCCGCGTTCCGGCCCGTAGCTCACCGCCCAGCGCGCCCACCCGTTCCCGCATGCCGACCAGGCCGTTGCCGCCGCCGGTCTCGCCGCCCGTGACCGCCGGGCCGTCGTCGTCGACCAGCACCTCGACGGCCCCCGTCCGGTAGGTCAGGCGGACCCGGGCGGTGCGGGAACCGGAGTGCCGCACGATGTTCGTCAGCGACTCCTGGACGATCCGGAAGGCGGCCAG
Organism: Streptomyces sp. NPDC088194; assembly: GCF_040702025.1. Classification (NCBI taxonomy): domain Bacteria; kingdom Bacillati; phylum Actinomycetota; class Actinomycetes; order Kitasatosporales; family Streptomycetaceae; genus Streptomyces; species Streptomyces sp. NPDC088194. The sequence goes on from NZ_JBFBIV010000011.1 coordinate 36,667, forward strand.
GTCCGCGCCCGGCGGCAGCCGCACACGGGTGCCCTCGACCGCGACCTCGGCGGCCAGGCCCGCGGCGGTCGCCTGCTCCACGAGCTCGGGCAGCCGGTCCAGGCCGGGCGCGGGGGAGCGGGGGGCCTCGCCGGGCGCGCGCAGCGTGCCGAGCACCTGGCGCACCTCGCCCAGCGCCTCCTTGCTCGCCGCCTTGATCGTGGTCAGCGCGGTCCGCGCCTGCTCGGGCCGCTCGTCCATCAGGGCGAGGGCGACGCCCGCCTGGACGTTGATCACCGAGATGCTGTGGGCGAGCACGTCGTGCAGCTCGCGGGCGATCCGCAGCCGCTCCTCGTCCGCCCGGCGGCGCTCCGCCTCCGCGCGCTCCCGCCGGTCCCGGGCGACCTGCTCCCGTCTGACCCGGTACAGCTCGGCGCCGGCGAGCACCGCCAGCAGCCACGCGCCGACCCCCGACGCCTCCGCCCACGTCAGCCGCTGGCTGCCGGACGACGGCAGCCACTGGTAGAGCCAGGCGCCGACCAGGATGTGCGCGGCGTAGGCCGCCGCCGCGATGACCAGCACGGCTCTGCGGTGGCCCGCGGCCACCGCGCTGAAGAACGCCACCACCATCGAGGCGAACACCGGCCCGAACGGGTAGCCGAGCATGACGTAGAGCAGCGTGACCGCGGCGGTGCCGGCGGCCACGGCGACCGGCCGCTGCCGCCGGAACAGGAGCATGACCGGCCCGGCCAGCAGCAGGGTGTACCCCAGCGCGTCGAGCTCGGTGCGGCTCGGCTGGTGCCGCCCGGCGACGCTGGACCCGACCAGCTGGACGAACGCCAGCACGATCACCGGCACCCAGACGCGCCGGGTGCCGAGCAGCCCGCGCCGCCGCGGTTCCGGCCGGTCCTCGTACGTCATGCGTCCCACGCTAGACCGCCACCCGACGGCCCGGCGTCCACCGGCGGTCGGCGGCGCGGGTACTCCGTACGAAGTACTCCGGGTCGGCGCCGGCACCGGAAACCGGGGGTGCCGGGCCGTCCTCGGTCAGGTGCGGTCGTACGCGTCCAGCGCGCGGCGGGCGATCGAGTGGGTGCGGACCAGTTCGGCGAGCGAGCGCTTCCCCCGGGTGATCCCGGCGAACGCGCGCCAGGCCGGCGGGAAGGTGGTCAGCGCCGCGTGCAGCAGACCGGGGCGCCGCTCGAACAGTGCCAGCATCCGCCGTCCGACGCCCATCTCGACACCGAGCCCGGCCTTGACCGCGAACGCGTAGTTGAGGGCCTGCCGGCGGGCGTCCACCGCGTCGTGCGCCTCGGCGATGCGCACCGCCCACTCGCCGGCCAGCCGGCCGGAGCGCAGCGCGTAGGAGATGCCCTCGCGGGTCCACGGCTCCAGCAGTCCGGCCGCGTCGCCGCAGACCAGGACGCGGCCGCGGGAGAGCGGGGAGTCGTCGGCGCGGCAGCGGGTCAGGTGCCCGGAGGAGACGCTCGGCTCGAAACCGGCCAGCCCGAGCCGGGCGATGAAGTCGTCCAGGTAGCGCTTGGTGGCGCCGCCGTCGCCGCGCGCGGAGATCACGCCGACGGTGAGGGAGTCGCCCTTGGGGAAGACCCAGCCGTAACTGCCGGGCAGCGGGCCCCAGTCGATGTGCACCCGGCCGGCCCAGTCCTCGGCGACCGAGGCGGGCACCGGGATCTCGGACTCCAGGCCGAGGTCGACCTGGTCGAGCTTGACCCCGACGTGTGCTCCTATCCGGCTGGCGCTGCCGTCGGCGCCCACCACCGCGCGGGCGTAGAGGGTCTCCTCCTCGCCGCGCTTGCCCCCGGCGCCGCCGGTCACCACGACCGCGACGGTCCTGCGGTCGGGCACGCCCGGTCCGTGCTGCTCGACCCGGCAGACCGTCACCCCGGTACGCACTTCGGCGCCGGCCTCGCGGGCGGCTTCGACCAGCCCGTTGTCGAACTCGGGCCGGTTGATGAGGCCGAAGAGCATCTGCCGGGATCGCTTGGTGCGGGTCAGCCGGCCGTTGAGACTGAAGGTGACCGCGTGCACGCGGTCGCGCAGCGGGAGTTCGTAGCCTGGGGGCAGCGAATCCCGGGACGGCCCGATGATGCCGCCGCCGCAGGTCTTGTAGCGCGGCAGTTCGGATTTCTCCAGCAGCAGGACCCGCCGACCGGTCACGGCTGCCGCGTGGGCGGCAGACGCGCCTGCCGGACCCGCGCCGATCACCACGACGTCCCAGACCGGCTCGGTCCCGTCGTTCTCCGCACCGCTGCCCTGGGCCGCCTGCTCACCGCTCACGTCGTTTTCGCTCCCGCTCGCCACGCTCGGCTGTCCTCGCTGTTCAGCGCTGTTCACAAGCATCCTATTGCGCCCGTGGCCAAGGGCTCGCTGTGGCACCATCGGCAACGGCCCGCCGGCCCCCGGCGGGGGCGCCGGTCTGCCGGTGCCTGTCATCCTTTGTCGGCTTTCGTCGCCGTCGTGTCGGCCTCGTCCGTCCCTACCAGGAGCATTCATGACGTCAGTCCCGCTGTCCGAGACCGTCGCGTCGCTGATCCCCCGCGCCAGGACCGAACTGGCCGAGCTGGTGTCGTTCGCGTCGGTGGCCGACGAGCGGCAGTTCCCCCGCGGCGAGTCGCAGAAAGCGGCGGCCTGGATCGTGGCGGCGCTGCGGGAGGAGGGCTTCGAGGAAGTGGCGCTGCTCGACACGCCCGACGGCACCCAGTCGGTCTACGGAGTGCTGCCCGGCCCGGCCGCCGCGCCGACGGTGCTGCTCTACGCGCACTACGACGTCCAGCCGCCGCTGGACGAATCGGCCTGGCTCTCCCCGCCGTTCGAGCTGACCGAACGGGACGGCCGGTGGTACGGGCGCGGCGCGGCCGACTGCAAGGGCGGCCTGGTGATGCACCTGACCGCGCTGCGGGCGCTGCGCGAGCACGGCGGCGTCCCGCTGAACGTCAAGGTGATCGTGGAGGGTTCCGAGGAGCAGGGCACCGGCGGCCTGGAGCGGTACGCCGAAGCCCACCCCGACCTGCTGACCGCCGACGCCATCGTGATCGGCGACACCGGCAACTTCCGGGTCGGCCTGCCGACGGTCACCTCCTCGCTGCGCGGCATGGTGCTGACCGAGGTCCGGGTGGCGACCCTCGCGGGGAACCTGCACTCCGGGCAGTTCGGCGGCGCCGCCCCCGACGCGCTGGCCGCGCTGATCCAGATGCTCGCCACGCTGCGCGACGCGTCCGGCGCCACTACCGTCGACGGCCTGGACAGCTCCGGCGAGTGGTCGGGGCTGGCGTACGAGGAGGCCGACTTCCGCCGCGACGCCAAGGTGCTCGACGGTGTGGAACTGGTCGGCGGCGGCGCCGTCGCGGACCGGCTGTGGGCCCGGCCGGCGGTGACCGTGCTGGGCATCGACGCGCCGCCCGTGGTCGGCGCCACCCCGTCGGTGCAGGCCGAGGCGGGCGCCCTGGTGAGCGTCCGGGTGCCGCCGGGCGTCGACGCGGCCAAGGCCGCCGAGGTGCTGGAGGCCCACCTGCGGGCGGCCGCGCCGTGGGGCGCGAAGGTCGAGGTGACCCGGCGCGGCAGCGGTCAGCCGTTCGCCGCGGACACCGGCAGCCCGGCGTACGCCTCGATGGCCGAGGCGATGCGGGAGGCGTACGGCCAGGAGATGGCGGTGGTGGGGCAGGGCGGCTCGATCCCGCTGTGCAACACCCTCGCCACCCTGTACCCGAGCGCCGAGATCCTGCTGATCGGGCTGAGCGAGCCCGAGGCGCAGATCCACGCGGTCAACGAGAGCGTCTCGCCGGAGGAGTTGGAGCGGATGGCGCTGACCGAGGCGCTGTTCCTGCGCCGGTACGCGGCGGCGCACTCGGCCGGCCAGGGAGTCTGACCGGGGAGTAATCCGGGGCCGGGAAGCCGTCCGGGGCCGGGAAGCCGTCCGGGGCCGGGATGTCGGCCCCGGACGGGGAACGGCCCGGCCGGAGGAGTGGTCCGGGCCGAGGCCGGGGGAACGGGCGGGGGCGTCGGCCGGCGCGCGTCCGACGCCCCGCTGGACGGGTCCGCGGACGGGTCACGGCGCGGGGTGCCCGGCCTCCAGGTTGAGGGCGCGGCCCTGCTCCCGCGCCCGCAGCGCCCAGCGCAGCCGGTCCAGCCGGACCGGGGGCAGCAGCCCGGCTGCCTCGTCCTCGGTGACGAAGCGCCAGCCGCGCAGTTCGGCGTCGGGCAGCAGCAGCCGGCCGATGTCCGCGGAGGGCATCCGGCCGCCGTCGAAGAGCAGCCGCAGACCGCCGTGGCCCGGCGGGTGCGGCGGTTCCCAGTCCACGACGAGCAGTTCGAGCCCGCCGGTCAGTTCGATGCCCAACTCCTCGGCGACCTCGCGGTAGCCGGCCCGGGCCGGCGACTCGCCGCGCTCCACGATGCCGCCGGGGAACTCCCAACCCGGCTTGTAGGTCGGGTCGACCAGCAGCACCCGGTCGGCGTCGTCGAAGAGCAGCACCCCGGCGGCCACCGTCTCCGCGCGCGGCTCGGGCGTCTGGATGATCCCGCAGACGCCCTGGCCGCGGCCGACCGCCTCGGTGACCGCCACCGCCGTCTGCCGCGGGTCGAGCCCGCCGGTGCCGACCACGTGCGCGTCGCCGGTGAGCCACGGCAGGGCCGCGGTGTAGTCGGCGATACGGTCCAGTGCCCAGCGCCGGGCGGCGTCGTCGGCTCCGGGGTCGTCGGGAGCGTCGGCCCGGGCGGCGATCCGCGCGCGCAGGATCGTTTCTCCCGGGTCGAGCAGCACATGTTTCACCTCGATGCCCCGGGCCGCCAGCCCGCCGAATATCTCGTCCCGGTGCTCCTGGCGCAGCAGCGTCATCGGTGTGACGAGCACACCGCCGACCTCGGCGAGCAGCGCGGCGGCGGTCTCCACCACCAGCCGCCGCCAGATCGCCAGTTCCTGGTAGTCGGTGACCTCCTGGAGCCGCTTCTCCGGCAGTAGCTGGCGCAGGCAGCCGCCGAGCGCCTCGGGGTCGTACAGGGTGCTCTCCGGTACCAGGTCCAGCATCTCGCGTGCCGCGCTGGACTTGCCGGCGCCGAACGCCCCGTTCACCCAGATGATCACGGTGCCCCCTTCTCCGTTGACCCCTACGAATTGCCCGGATCATCGGCACCGGCAAACGCACCCGGTCACGTGGTGGCACGTACCGGCCGCAGCAGCCGCCACCGGCCGGCGAGCACCGCGGAGACCGGGTCGTCCCGGCCGGGGCCCTCCGGGCCGAAGTGCGAGCGCATCTCCACGTCCTGCGGCGGCACCGGCTGCACCGCGCACGGCGGGCAGCCGCCGCCGGCGTCGAGCCGGGTGCCGCACCGCGCGTGGTGGAAGGTGCGCGACGGGCCGCCCGGGGTGGCGTGCCGTCCGCCCCACAGCGCCAGGCCGTGCACGACGGGCCACAGTTCGAGGCCGGCGTCGGTCAGTACGTAGTCGTGGCGCCGCGGGGACTGCTGGTAGGCGACCCGGCTCAGGACGCCCGCCTCGGTGAGGGCGGCGAGCCGGGTGGTGAGCACGGCGCGCGGGATGTCGAGGTGGACCAGGAAGTCGTTGAACCGGCGCACGCCGTAGAAGGCGTCCCGGAGGATCAGCAGGCTCCAGCGCTCGCCGACGACCTCCAGGGCGCGGGCGAGGGAGCAGTCCTGCTGGGCGTAGTCGGTGCCGAGGGCCATGGGGGACAGGGTACTGCTCGGTTCGGTGAACAGACTCAGGCTGCTAGGCTGCCGTCCCGCTCGTGAGTTCATTCACCAGACCTACCTGTTCGGGTGGGTCGGCAGCCCTCGACGGAGGAGCCCCGTATGGACGTTCAGGCCGCACACAGCGCCGAGGTGCCACCCGTGCCGGGTGCGGGAGCGGGGGTGGAGGACACCGCGGCGAGCGGCGCGGAAAGGGCCGGTACGGACGCGGCCGGGGCGGAGCGCGCGCCAGGGGCCGTCGCCACGCTGCTGACCGTCGGGCTCGGCACCCTGGTGACGCTGATGGCCTTCACCGCGCCGGCCAGCACGCTCGCCGCCACCGCCGGCGGCCTGCACGCCGGGCCGGTCGCCCAGACCTGGATGTTCACCGGGACCCCGGTCGGGCTCGCCGCGCTGCTGCTCACCGCCGGGTCGGCCGCCGACGCCCGCGGCCGGCGGCGGGTGTTCGGCGCGGGCGCCGTCCTGCTGGTCCTGGCCAGCGTGCTGTCGGCCGCCGCTCCCGACACGGCGCTGTTCCTGACCGGCCGGATACTCCAGGGCGCCGCCAGTGCCGCCGTGCTCGCGTCCGGTCTCGGCCTGATCGCCCAGACCCACCCCGCCGGGCCGCACCGGGTGCGCGCGCTCGGCTTCTTCGGCGCCACCCTCGGCGCCGGCATCGCGCTCGGCCCGGCCTACGCCGCGCTGCTCACGCAGGTCTGGGGTTGGCGCTCGCTGTACTGGGGCCTGGCCGTGCTCGCCGCGGTCACCGCCGTGGCGACCCGCTCCGTGCCGGAGTCGCGGGCCGAGCGGGCCCGCGGCCTCGACCTGAGCGGCGCGCTCGTGCTCGGCGCCGGGATCGCCTGCCTGGTCGCGGCGTTCGGCGAGGGCCGCAGCGGCTGGACGCGGACCGCGGTCCTGGTGCCGCTCGCCGCCGGGTCGGCGCTTCTCGCGCTCTTCGGCGCCGTCGAGCGGCGGGTGGGCGAGCCGATGCTCGATCCCGCGCTGTGGCGCAGCCGCGCCTTCCTGGCCGCGGGCGCCGGCGCGTTCAGCACCGGGCTGGCCGTCGTGGGACTGTTCAGCTACCTGCCGACCGAACTCGAACTCGTCCTCGGCATGAGCCCGCTCGCCGCGAGCCTGCTGTTCATCGTCTGGGCCGGGGTGTCCGCGGTCACCGCGCTCTTCGCCCGCCACCTGGCCGGCCGAATCGGCGCCGCCGCCCAGGTCGCGCTCGGCCTGCTGCTGTCCGGGGCCGGCCAGGCCGCGCTGTACGGCCTGCGGGCCGGCGGCTCCTACGGCCACCTCGTGCCGGGCCTCGCGGTCGCCGGAATCGGCGGCGGCGTCCTCAACGCGGCACTGGCCCGGCTCGCCGTCTCCAGCGTTCCGGCCGACCGCAGCGCCATGGGCTCCGGCGCGAACAACACCGCGCGGTACGTCGGTTCCGCGCTGGGGCTGGCCCTGACGGTGTCGGTGGCGAGCGCCGCGCACGGGCGCACCCCGGCGGCCGCACTGGCCGCCGGCGCGAACCGCGGGTTCCTGGTCAGCGCGGCGGTCTGCGCCGCCGGGGCCGCGGTGGTCCTGCTGGCCGGGCGGGAGCGGCCCGGGCGGTGACGCCGGAGGCGGGTCGGCCGCGCGACGGGCCATGACGGCGACCGGCCGACCAGGGGACCCCCGCTCGCCGCCGGGCGCTCAGAACAGCGGCTCCGGCTCCGGTTGTCGAGGGCGCAGGGGCGCGGTCGGGGCGGGGCGGGCGGAGGAGAGGTCCTCGCCGGGGGCGGGGCGGCGCAGCGGCCATCCCGCGGCCAGGCGGGCGTCGAACAGCAGCGGGCCGTCGGCCGTGTCGAGGTACACGTCGTGGCCCGCGATCGCGCGCACCGTGCCGGCCAGGGCGCGGCCGGGCAGCAGCGCGGTGACCTCGGCGACCGGGGCAGGAGGCGGCGGCTCGGCGCTGAGCCCGAACACCTCGGCGTGGTCCACGCAGCGCAGGGCGGCCGGGGCCAGCGACTCCGGCAGCGCGCCGCGCAGCTCCGTCACCCGCGCGTGCAGGGCGGCCAGTTCGGCGGCGCGGGCCGCCGGTCCCGGCAGGCGGTGCCGGGCCGCGCGCTTGGCCGGGTCGAGCATCCGGTCGGGCAGGTCGAGGGCGGCGCCCAGCACCGATTCCGTCCGGCGGGCCGCCATCAGCGGGCCCTCGCCGAGGAAGGCGAAGCACACCGCGGCCTGCTCCAGCAGCCGCAGCCGTCCGCGGGCGGCGGCGGTGATGCCGACCTTGTGCAGGCCCGGCCCGAAGTACGCCAGGTACACGCGGTACGGCTGCCCGTCGTCCGGCACGGTGTCCGCGGCGACCGACGACGTACGGTCCAGCGCCGCGCACGCCTCGCACCGGTCGCGCCGCGCGCCCGGCGGGAGTTCGGCGGCGTACGGGCACGGGGTGTTGCGGGACGCGCGCCACACGCCCGCGCAGCGCCGGACCGCGGAGCCGTCCAGCACGAGGTGGAGCGGGGCGCCGAGCTCCAGCGGGCTCGCGCGTACTCCGTGCGAGGGGTGCCACCACATCCAGCGCGCCCCCTCCTCCCGCCAGCGCGTACCCGTGCTCCGCCACATGGCGTCCACCGTAGGCGGACCCACCGACAACGTGCCGGGCCCGGCCGCGCGGGGGGCGGGGAGCAGGTCGCCGGCCGCCGGGTACTGCCCCGGGAGCAGCGGAGGTGTCGCTGGCCGGACGACGACGCGGGGGGTGGGCGCGGACCAGGCTCGGTGATGTCGGAACAGCCGGACGACGGACCGGCCAGAGGGTCCGGCACCGATCGAGGAGATGACGAACGATGGACACGTTGGCGTGGCACGACGGCGGGCCCGGCCCGTGGATTCTGTTCTTCCCGCTGGTGTGGGTCGCCGTGGTCGCCGTGGTGGTCACGACGCTGCGGCGGGTCGGATGGCGGCGCGGCTGGGGCGGCGGGCCGTGGCACTACCAGCAGCGCGGCGGCGTCGGCGGCGAGCACTCGCCGATGGCGGTGCTCGGGCGCAGGTTCGCCTCCGGCGAGATCGACGAGGAGGAGTACTGGCGGCGGATGTCCGTACTGGAGGAGCACTTCGCCAGGGACCCGCGCGGCACCGCGGGCGGCGGCCGGCCCGGTGGCAAGGGCGGTGCGGCGTGAGTCCGGTGGCCGGCGCCGCCCCCGGTGACGTGGCAGCCCCGGGCGGCGTCGCGGCCGCCCGGGTCGCCGCCGCCACCAAGGTGTACGGCACGGGCGACGCCCAGGTGCGGGCGCTCGACGGGGTGACGGTCGCGTTCCCCGCCGGGCGCTTCACCGCGATCATGGGCCCGTCGGGCTCGGGGAAGTCCACGCTGATGCACTGCGCGGCCGGGCTCGACACCCTCAGCTCGGGCACGGCGTACATCGGGGAGACCGAGCTGGGCACGCTCGGGGACCGGCAGTTGACGCTGCTGCGCCGCGAGCGGATCGGCTTCGTCTTCCAGTCCTTCAACCTGGTGCCGACCCTGACCGTCGCCGAGAACATCACGCTGCCGACGGACCTGGCCGGGCAGCGGCCCGACCGGGAGTGGGTGGACGCGCTCATCGACGTCGTCGGCCTCGGCGGGCGGCTGGCGCACCGGCCGAGCGAGCTGTCCGGCGGCCAGCAGCAACGGGTCGCGGTGGCCCGCGCGCTGGCCGGCCGGCCCGACGTGGTGTTCGCCGACGAGCCCACCGGCAACCTGGACTCCCGGTCCGGCGGCGAGGTGCTCGACCTGCTCGGCCGGGCCGTGCACGCGATGGACCGCACGGTCGTCATGGTCACCCACGACCCGAACGCGGCCGCGCACGCCGACGAGGTGGTCTTCCTCGCCGACGGCCGCCTGGTGGACCGGATGACCGGGCCCACCGCCGAGCGGGTGCTCGACCGGATGAAGGCGCTCGACACCCGCACCGGCGGTGCCCTCGCCCCGAGCGAGGGCACACCATGACCGACCCGACGACGACGGGAGCGACAGCGTCGACCCCGCCGGGCGCGGCCGGCAGCGGCGGCGCGAACCGTACGGCGCTGCGCCTCGGCCTGACCGGTCTGCGCGCCCACAAGCGGCGCTTCGCCGGGACCTTCGTCGCCGTCTTCCTGGGCGTCGCGTTCCTGGCCGGCACCATGGTCATGGGGGACACCCTGCGGGCGAGTTTCGGCGCGCTGTTCGCCGACGCCGACAGCGGAACCGGCACCGTCGTACGCGGCGCGGAGCAGATCAAGGCGGGCCGGGGCGTGGGCACCCGCCCGCCGGTGCCGACCGACCTGATCGCCACCATCCGGAAGGTGCCCGGTGTCGCGGCGGCCGAGCCCGACATCGAGGGCGCCGGCGAGATCGTCGCCCACGACGGCAGGACCCTGCAGACCAAGGGCCCCACCAACGCGGGCAACTGGATCGCCGACCCGAAGCTCAACCCCTACCGGCTGGTCCAGGGCCGCGCGCCGAGCCGCCCCGGCGAGGCGGTGATCAACCGCGGCGCGGCCGACCAGGCGAAGCTGAAGGTCGGCGACCACACGCTGCTGCGCACGCCCGACCCGGTGCCGATCACGATCGTGGGCATCGCCACCTTCGGCGGCCAGAGCGGCGAGGGCCAGACCACCTTCACCGGGCTGACCCGGTCCGACGCCGAGCGCTACCTGATGCCCCGACCCGGTGAGGCGAGCGCCATCAAGGTCAGGGCCGGACCGGAGATCGGCCAGCGGGAACTGACCGACCGGGTCGGCGCGGCGCTGCCGGCGCGGTACCAGGCGATCACCGGCAAGCAGGCCGGCGACGAGACCGAGGAGGCCACCGCGGGCACGTTCCTGACCCTCTTCACCAGCCTGCTGGTGGTCTTCGCGGGCATCGCGCTGCTCGTGGCGACGTTCAGCATCCACAACACCTTCGCGATCGTCGTGGCCCAGCGGACCCGGGAGAACGCCCTGTTGCGGGCGCTCGGCGCCAGTCGCCGCCAGGTGCTGGCGGCCACGCTCGCCGAGGCCACCGCCGTCGCCGTGGTCTCCTCGGCGGCGGGCCTGCTCGGCGGCATCGGCATCGCGGCCGGCCTGCAGGCGCTCTTCCCCGCGGTCGGGTTCCCCTTCCCCGGCGGCGGCCTGGTGATCCACGCGCTGTCGATGGCGGTGCCGCTCGCGGTCGGGCTGGCGGTCTGCGTCGGATCGGCGCTGCTGCCCGCGCTGCGGGCCGGCCGGACCGCGCCGCTGGCGGCGCTGCGGGAGAGCGCCGTCGACACCTCGGGCGGGTCCCGGCGGCGGGCCGTGACCGGAGCGGCCATGGCGGTGGCCGGGGTCGCGCTGACCGTGGCCGGTGTGGCCGGCCCGACGCTGCCGCCGGCCGCGGCGGGTGCCGCGCTGACCCTGGCCGCGTTCGTGGTGCTCGGCCCGGTCGCCTCCTCGCTCGCGGTGCGGGTGCTCGGCGCGCCGCTCGGCCGGCTGCGCGGGGTGAGCGGCACTCTCGCCCGGCGCAACGCGCTGCGCAGCCCCAAGCGGACGGCGGCCACCGCGACCGCGCTGATGATCGGAGTGGCGGTGGTGTCGCTGTTCACGGTGCTCGGCGCGTCGATGAAGACCACGATGCACCGGACCGTCGACCGCTCCTTCGCCGGTGACGTCGCGATCAGCGCGCAGGTCTACGGCGCGGGCGGCGCCGGCCTCAGCCCGCGGATCGCCCCCACCGTGGCCGCGCTGCCGCAGGTCGGCGCGTCGGTCGGACTCGGCCGCGGGGTCGGCGAGATCGACGGCGCCGGGCGGCAGTTGACGGTCACCGACCCGGTCACGCTCTCCCGGCTGCTCGACCTCGGCACGGTCCGCGGCTCCCTGGCGGGCCTGGGCACGCACGGGATCGCGGTCGCGAAGGACGAGGCGAACCGGCACGGCTGGCGCCCCGGCAGCAGCATCACGGTCGGCTTCGCGGACGGGCAGCGGCTGCCGTTCACCGTCGGCGCCGTCTACGACCGGGCCGACCTCGCGGGCGACTACCTGATCACCCGCGCCGCCTGGGCGCCCCACCACATCCAGGACAAGGACACCCTCGTCGCGATCGGCTTCAAGGACGGCGTGTCCACGGCCGCGGGCAAGGCCGCCGTACAGAAGGCGGTGGTGCCCTTCGGCTCGCCCGACGTGCAGACGAAGAGCGAGTACGCCGCGTCGTCGGCCGCCGGCATCGACACCTTCCTCACCCTGATCTACGCCCTGCTGGCGCTCGCGGTGCTGATCGCCCTGCTCGGCATCGCCAACACCCTCACCCTCGCGGTGCACGAACGCACCCGCGAGCTGGGCCTGTTGCGCGCGGTCGGCCAGACCCGCGGCCAGCTGCGGGCCATGGTGCGCTGGGAGTCGGTGGTGGTCGCCGCGTTCGGCACCGCGGGCGGGCTCGGGCTCGGCGCGTTCCTCGGCTGGGCGCTGGTACGGGCCGCCGACGGCGACGGGATCAGCGCGTTCACGCTGCCGCCGGCGCAGCTCGCGGTGGTCGTGCTGGTCGGCGTCGCGGCCGGGGTACTGGCCGGCTGGCGCCCGGCCCGCCGGGCGGCCCGCCTGGACGTGCTGCGGGCGATCGCGGCGGAGTGAAGCGGCGCGCGGGGGAGCGGAGTCCCGCGCGGGGCGTGGTCCGGTGCGGGGCGTGGCCCGGCGCTGGGTGCGGTCCGGCGCGGGGCCAAGTCCCGTGCGGGCGGCCGGAGACGGCAGACCCGTCCGCTGGGCCTCCGGATGCCGGACCGGCCGCCTCCTCCCAATCACGGGAGGCGGCGGCCGGTCCGGCGCTCACATCTACGGCGTACGCCTGCGGTCTGCGCGCGTGCGCGCGGTCCGCGTCAGGCGCGGTGTCGGACACGGGGTCCGACGGCGGTCCGAGAGGCGGTCAGGCGACCGAGACCGCGACCGCGACACGCTCCTCGGGGACGGTCTCCTCCAGCGGTACCGCGGCGGTCCGCAGCGGGACGAGCTTCGGCTGCTGGGTGGGCGTGCGCAGCACGAACCACACCACCTTGCCGGTCTCGTCGGGCAGCAGGTCGGTGCCCCAGCCGTCGCACATCGCCTCGACCATCGCCAGGCCGCGGCCGGTGGTCGCGGTCGGCTCCATCGGCTGGAGGTGCGGCAGCCGCGTGTCGTGGTCGGCGACGGCCACCGTCAGGCGGTCCGGCACCAGGGTCATCTTCACCGCGCACTGCTTGTCGGGCCTCGCGTGGCGGTGGACGTTCGCCAGCAGCTCGCTGATGCCGGTGGAGGCCGCGTCGACGAGGGGTTCCACCCGCCAGTAGCGCAGCTGGGCGGAGACGATGCGGCGGATCTGCTGGATGCGGTAGGGGTGCGCTTCGAGTTCGAGTGCGCACTCGCGCATGGCTGGGTCGGTCTGGTCGGATTGCATGATCACGGCTGCGACTCCCTCCGCGGTGGGGCCGGCTCCCGTACGGGGCCGGGCTTCACCGCTCCGATGGGAACACTTGAGCGGGAATGCGTAGAGTGACTGCTGCAGTACTCCGTGATGCGTAATCAGGTTCACCCGTTGCGGGGGTTGCCGCAACTCGGAGTCTTACGGCGCGTTTATCGCGGCGGCGAGCGGTTCCTGATCCGGGGTCCGGAGGCGGTTCCGGGGGCGCCGCGGGGCTACTCCGGCGCCGAGTCCTCCGGCAGCGTGCGGGCGAGGTCCGCGAGGGTGGCCAGCGCGGTGCGCAGGACGTCCCGCGGGGGAGAGGCGAGGCCGATCCGCACCGCGTCGGGGGCGCGGCGCGACCCGGCGGCGAAGGATGCCGCGGGCGTGACCGCGATGCCCCGGCGCCCGGCCGCGGCCACGAACGTGTCGGCCCGCCACGGCTCCGGCAGGTCCCACCAGCAGAAGCAGGAGTACGCGTCGGCGCGCACCGCGAACCCGTGCAGCACCTCCGCGGCGAGCGTCTGGCGTACCGCGGCCTCCGCCCGTTTCGCCGCCGACAGCCGGGACACGGTGCCGTCGCCGACCCACCCGGCCAGCGCCTCCAGGGCGTAGCCGCTCACGCCCCACCCGCCCGAGCGCAGCGCCGCCGCCACCCGCTCGGCGCACCCGGCCGGGACGACCGCGAACCCGGCGGTCAGGCCGGGCGCGAGCCGCTTGGAGAGGCTGTCGGCGAGCACCACCCGCTCCGGCGCGTACGCGGCCAGCGGCGGTGGAGCGTCCGGCCGCAGGAACGACCAGATCGCGTCCTCCACCGCCACGGTGCCGGTGCGGCGCAGCGCGTCGGCGACCTCGCTCCTGCGGCGGTCGGACATCGTCAGGGAGAGCGGGTTGTGCAGCGTGGGCTGCGCGTACACCGCGTGCAGCGGCCCCTCGCGGTGCGCGGCGACCAGCGCGTCCGGCCGCAGCCCCTCCGCATCGCAGGGCAGCGGCACCACCGTGCGCCCCAGCCGTGCGGCCAGCGCCTTGACCACGGGGTAGGTGAACTCCTCCACCCCGATCCGCCCGCCGACCGGGACGAGCGCGGTGAGCGCGCCCGCGATGACCTGGCGGCCGCTTCCGGCGAACAGCACGTCCGCCGCGGCCGGTTGCCAGCCCGGCCGGGCCAGCAGCGCGGCGACCGCCTCGCGGGCCGCGCCGGTGCCCCGCGCGCCACCCGGGCCGAGCACCGCGGCGAGCACGTCGGGCCGGGCCAGCCGGGCCAGACTCGCGGCCAGCAACTCCGACTGCCCGGGCACCACCGGGTAGTTGAGCTCCAGGTCGACCCGCTGCCGCGCGGGCTCCGCGAGCGCGGGTCCGGCGGCGGGCGGCGCGGCCCGTACGAAGGTGCCGCGCCCGACCTCGCCGACCACCAGCCCGCGCCGCACCAGTTCGGCGTAGACCCGGCCCGCCGTGGAGTCCGCGATGCCGTGCCGCCGTGCGAACGCCCGCTGCGTCGGCAGCCGGTCCCCGGCCCGCAGTTGCCCCGACGCGATCCGCGCGGCCACCGCGTCCGCCACCCGCCGGAAGTCCCGCACGCGCCCTCCCCCCCGATCCGCGGTCGAAGCCCGTCCGCTTGCCCGCCCGCCCGCAGCCTATTGCACCGAGATCAATGCCGTGTATTGCCCTCGCGATTGCCCGCTCCCTAGCATCGGCATACCGGAGGAGCAGAGGAGAAACCCCAGGTGAGTACGGTCATCGTCAACGGGATCACGATCGGCTACGACGACACGGCCGACGGCCGGGGCCCGCACGAGGGGCCCGCGAAGCGCGCGGATCACGCCGAGCCAGCCCCGCTGCTGCTGGTCCACGGCCACCCCTTCGACCGCACCATGTGGCACCCGCAGACCGCCGCGTTCGGCGCGGGGCGCCGGGTGATCGTCCCCGATCTGCGCGGCTACGGGGCGAGTTCGGTACGGCCCGGCAGCACCGGGCTCGACGTGTTCGCCCGCGACCTCGCCGCCCTGCTCGACACCCTCGGCGTGCCCCGGGCCGTGCTGTGCGGGCTGTCCATGGGCGGCCAGATCGTGCTGGAGTTCCACCGGCTGTTCCCCGGGCGCGTCGCCGGACTCGTGCTCGCCGACACCTTCGCCCAGGGCGAGACCGACGCGGGCCGCCGGGAGCGGTACGCCCGCGCCGAGGCGCTGGAGCGCGACGGCATGGCGCACTACGCGCACGGCGTGCTGGACTCGATGGTCGCCCCCGCGACCGTCCGCGAACAGCCGGACGTCGCCGCGCACGTGCTGCGGATGATGCTCGCCGCGCCGCCCGAGGGCGCCGCCGCCGCGCTGCGCGGCCGGGCCGAACGCCCCGACTACACCCCGACCCTGGCGCGGATCGCGGTGCCGACGCTGGTGGTCGTCGGCCGCGACGACGTCTTCACCCCCGTCTCGGACGCGCGGTTCCTGCACGAACACGTCCCCGGCTCGCGGCTCGCGATCGTGGAGGCCGCGGGCCACCTGCCGAACCTGGAACGACCCGAGGCGTTCAACGCCGCGCTGTCGGAACTGCTCACGGCGGTGGCGGAACGGTAGGGGCCGCGACCGGAAGCGCCCACAGGTGGGCGGCCGGCGGTGCGCGGCATGGCACCTCTCCCGTTGCCTTTGCCGGGCGGGGGGCTTCCGGCGAGGCGGGGGGAGCGCCCCCGTCGTCGGCGGAGCCGCCCGGGTACGCCTGGTGAGAGGGCGATCTCCCCTGGCCTGGCGGTCGGGAGACGCATGACCGTGTGGCGACGTGCGGGTGCCTCCTCTGCCGAAGGCCGGACCGGGCCGACGGCGTACGGCAACTGGCCCGCGCCGTAAGGGAGTTCGGCCCCACGCCTGGAGCGTGGCCCGCAGCCGCGCCCGCGGCCGTGGACGGGGCC
Source organism: Streptomyces sp. NPDC088194 (assembly GCF_040702025.1). Classification (NCBI taxonomy): domain Bacteria; kingdom Bacillati; phylum Actinomycetota; class Actinomycetes; order Kitasatosporales; family Streptomycetaceae; genus Streptomyces; species Streptomyces sp. NPDC088194. The sequence goes on from NZ_JBFBIV010000011.1 coordinate 52,623, forward strand.
GTGTCCGTAACCGCTGCTGAGCTTCCGGTCCCGCTCGTGCCCTTGCCCGCGCCCGCGCCCGCGCCCGCGCCTGTGCCTGTGCCCGTGTCCGCGCCCCTGCCCGTTGCCCGCTCCCACGCCCCCGCCCGCTCCCGCGCTCTGTCCGTGCCCGGGGTCGGGCTTGCCACGGGGTCTGTTCGTGCCCGAGGTGGGGCGCGCGGCGCGAACCCTGAGATATGACGAAACGCTGACATCGGCCGCAGGCCCTGGTTCTCGGCGGTCGCGCGTGCTCGAATCGCTGTATGGACAACCACACCGCCGGCCAAGCCGCCGCGGACGGCGGCACGGGGACGGAACCCGGCGCCGAGCCCGGCGCGGAGGAGGGCCGCGGCGCACCGGTCGGGCGGCGGGTCGTGCTGGGCATGCTCGGGCTCGGCGCGGTCGGCGTGGGGGTCGGCGGCGCCGTGCAGGGCCGGCTCGACTCGATCCTCGCCTCGGTGAGCGCGAAGGACCCGACCGGGGTGACCGGACTGCTGCCCGGCGGCGGCGGTTTCCGGTTCTACTCGGTCTCCGACTCCATCCCGCACCGCGGCGAGAGCGACTACCGGCTGACGGTGGGCGGGCTGGTGGACAAGCCCGCGTCGTACCGCCTCGCCGACCTGCGGGCGCTGCCCCAGACCCGGCTGGTGCGGGACGTGCAGTGCGTCACCGGCTGGCGGGTGCCCAAGACCGCGTTCTCCGGGGTGCGGCTGTCCACGCTGCTCGACGCGGCCGGCGTCAAGTCCCCGGGCGGCGCCGTCCACTTCACCTGCTTCGACGGCGTCTACACCGAGAGCCTCACGCTCGCGCAGGCCCGGCGCAGCGACATGCTGGTGGCCCTCACCATGGACGACAAGCCGGTCACCGCCGCGCACGGCGGCCCGGTCCGGCTCTACGCGGCCCCGATGTACTTCTACAAGTCGGCGAAGTGGCTGTCGGGCATCACCGTCACCGAGAAGGTCGAACGCGGCTACTGGGAGCACTACGGATATGACGTCGACGGATGGGTCGGAAAGTCCAACGGCCGCCATGACGCGCCGACGTCGTGACCGCCCGGCCCCGGCCGGGACCGTACGGCGCTTCACCCGCGCCGAGACCTGGGTGCACCGCACCCTCAACACCCTCATGGCCGTCTGCGTGTTCACCGCCGCGTGCCTCTACCTCCCGCCGCTCGCCGAGATCGTGGGCCGCCGCCGGCTGGTGGTGACCGTGCACGAGTGGTCCGGCATCCTGCTGCCCGTACCGCTCGTGCTCGGCCTCGCCTCCCGCGCCTACCGCGCCGACACCCGGCGGCTGGGCCGGTTCTTCCCGCACGACTGGACGTGGCTGCGCATCGCCGCCCGCAGGCGCCGGCGCGACTCGCGGTACGCGGGCAAGTTCAACGCCGGTCAGAAGCTCTACGCCGCGTTCGCGGTCGGCGCGATCCTGATCATGATGGGCACCGGCCTGATCATGTGGTTCCCGCGGCTCACCCCGCTGCTGTGGCGGACCGGCGCCACCTTCGTCCACGACTGGCTCGCGCTGCTGGTCGCCGCCGTCATCACCGGGCACGTGTGGCTGGCCAGCAGCGACCCGGAAGCCCGTCGCGGCCTGCGCACCGGCCGGGTCTCGCACTGGTGGGCGCGCCGGGAGCACCCGCTGTGGCACACCGGGCCGCCCGCACCCGCTTCCCCCGAGCCGCCCGCGCCCTCCGTATCCTCCCCGACCCCCACGCCGCCGCCCGCCGCCCCCGCCTCTCCCGCACCCGGTGCGACCTCCCGCGGCACCGACGACGCGGACACCCGCTGACGGCGCCACCGTAGCCCGCCGAACCGCCGACAACCCTTCCCCCAGGGCCGGTTCGGTTCCGTTACAGCCAGGACACTCCACGGATGCCCCGGGGCCACCGGGGTTTCGCCGCCCGCACCTAGCGTCACCGTATGACCACGTCGCAGTTGACGAGCCGGAGGGCCGCCGATCCGGCCGGGTCCGAGGCGCGGTCCGAGCCGCCCGCCGCCCCACCCGAGCCCCACCGTGCGCGGCGGCGGGTGCGGTTGCGGCTGAACGGGCCGCGTCGGCTGGGCGCCCGCGCCGCCCTGGCGCTGCTGCTGCTCGCCGCGTTGTGCGCCACCGCCGTGATCGGCGCGGTGACCGTACGCGGCGACACCGCGCGGCTGCGCACCACCGTCTCCGACCGGGCCGCCGTCGCCACCCAGTTGAGGTTCGCGCTGGCCGACCTCGACGCCCAGCACGCCGACACCCTCGCGCCGGGCATGTCGGCCGACGGCAGCGGCACGTACGTCGGCAACCAGCTCGAAGCCCTGATCACCGCGCAGCAGCGGCGCGCCCAGGTCAGCGACGCGCTGCGACGGCTCAGCGGCGACGGCGCGCACGGCGACCTGGTGGGCGAACTCCTCGACGGCCTGGGCCACTACGACGACCTGAGCGGCCGCGCGTCCTACGCCGACGAGCAGGCGCCCGACCGGCTCGCCGGTCACCCGCCGGCGGTCACCGTCGCCATGAACGCGCAGGCCGCCGCCGTGATGACCCGGACGCTGCTGCCGACCGCCGACAAGCTCGCGGCGGACTACCAGTTGCAGGCCGACCACGACACCGCCCGGGTGCGCGCGGACACCCGGCGCTGGGCGCTCGTGGTGGGCCTGCTCGGCCTGGCCACGCTGCTGTTCCTGCTGTGGTGGCAGCGCGAACTGGCCCGCGACTACCGGCGGTTGCTCAGCCCGCCGCTGGTGGCCGGCACCGCCGCGGTGCTCGCGGTGTGCCTGGCCGGCGTGCTCGCCCTGACCTCCTGCGCGAGCGGCGCCGGCGCCGCCGACCGCCAGGGGTTGCGGCCCTGGTCTCGGCTGGCCGAGGCGAGCGCCGTGGCCGCGCAGGCCGCGGCCGCGGAGAGCCGCTGGTTCGTGCAGGGCGACGACCTCGGGCGGAGCGACGCGGCCCTGTTCACCACGCTGACCAAGCGCCTCGACACCCTGCTGACGCCCGACGGCTACGCCACCGCGCGCGAACGCCCGGCGTACGAGGACGTGCTCACCCGCTACCACCGCTTCCGCTCCGACGACACCACGCTGCGCCGCCTGACGAACGACGGGAAGACCGACCAGGCGGCCGTGCTGCTCACCACGGTCGGGCGCGGGGACATCGCCTTCGACTTCTGGGACTTCGCGACCACCCTGGACGACCTCGCCGGGCAGCAGCTCGACGACTTCGCCGCGCACGCCGCCGACGCCCGGAGCGATCTGGCCGGTTGGCCCGCGCTGCCCTCCGGGGCGCTGGGCGCCGCCGCGCTGCTGGCCCTGCTGGCGGTCCGGCCCCGGCTGGCCGAGTACCGCTGAGTACCGCTGAGCGGTGCCCGGCGGGCGAGCGGCGCCGGGCCGGCGATGACCGGCTTTTTCCGGGAAGCCGGGGGAGCCACGCCGCCGGGCGCCCGGCGAACGTATATTGGTGGGTCGAAGCCGTACCGCCTGGGGGGGCACCGAGCACGACTCTTCACCCCCGGCCGTCCTGGACGAGATGAGAGCCTGCCCGATGACCACAGACTCCGCGCCCACCCCGGAAGGGGAGTCGTCCATCCCGGACGAGGTGTGGGAACAGTTCCTCTCCGACAACGAGCGCGACATCCGCGCCTCCGCGCCCAAGGAGCCGTCCGCGCGCGCCCGGATCGTCGCCCGCCGGCTGCGGGAGCAGGAAGCGCGCGCCGCCGCCGCACCGGGCGGCAAGCGGCGCCGCGGCAGGCGCGGTGGCGCCGCCGTGCCGGCCTCCCGGATACCCGACGACACCTCCTGGCGCACCGGCCGCACCGACGAGAGCGACCGGCGCAGGCTGCGCCGCGGCCGGCTGCGCGGGATGGTCGCGGTCGTCCTGCTCGTGGTGATCCTGCTGATCGTCCTGTCGCCCAGCCACGCCTGGTCGTTGGTCACCGGCAAGGGCTGATTCCCCGCCGCGGGCGGCGCCGGCGGCTGCGGGACGCCGCAGCGGTCAGGTCAGGGTGGGGGACGCGGGGTCGCCCGCGACGATCAGGTCCGACAGGTGCTCGGCGATCTCCTCGCGCAGCACCTCGGGGATGCCCGCGTCGGTGACGAGCGTGTCCACGTCCTCCAGGGTGGCGAACGAACTCAGCCCGACCGTGCCCCACTTGGTGTGGTCGGCGATCACCACCACCCGCCGCGCCGAGCGGACGAACTGGCGGTTGGTCTCGGCCTCCGCGAGGTTCGGAGTGGACAGGCCCGCCTCCACCGAGATGCCGTGCACGCCCAGGAAGAGCAGGTCGAAGTGGAGCGACTGGATCGCCCGGTCCGCGACCGGCCCGACCAGCGTCTCGGACAGCGTGCGCATCCCGCCGGTGATCACCACGGTGGCCGCGGCCGAGCCGTGCGTGCCGCCGGCCAGCCGCTGACCGGACTGGAAGACGTCCGCGACGCGCACCGAGTTGGTCACCACGGTCAGGTCCGGCACCTCCAGCAGCTGCTGGGCCAGCGCGTACGCGGTGGTGCCGCCGGCCAGCGCGATGGCCGCGCCCGGTGGGACCAGGGCGGCGGCCTCCCGCGCGATCGCCTCCTTCGCGCCCAGCTCCAGGCCCGACTTCGCCTCGAACCCCGGTTCGTGGCTGCTCGGCTCGACCACCGGCACCGCGCCGCCGTGCACCTTCTCCACCACGCCCTGCCGCGCCAGCGCGTCGAGATCGCGGCGGACGGTCATGTCGGAGACGTTCAGCCGCCGGGTCAGCTCGTTCACCCGCACCCCGCCGCGCCGTCGGACCTCGTCCAGGATCAGGGCCCGCCGCTGCTCCGCGAGGAGGTTCTGGTTGTCGCTCACCCGTGACCCCGTCCCGTCCGTGTCGTTGTCCAAGTGCACCGACCGCTTATCTTAGGCGCCCCTGACCCCCCGGGGTGGTCCGTACCGTCGGTTCCGCGATCACCCCGCGGTGGTGGGTCGCCAGCGCCGCTCCCCGCGGCCCCGCGTTCGTGCGGCACTTCCGCCGAGAAGGCAGCCTTCGGCCCCTCGAAGCGAGCAGCCGCTAGTTGAGATTGGGCAGGTCCTCCGGGTAGAGGAGCTGGAGTTCGTCGTGGGTCGGTTCCTCGACGTGGGCCATGCGGACCGCGTGCCGTTCGACCATGCCCTCGAAGGTCTGGCGCGCGGTGCGGCCGTTGCCGAACGCGGGGCCCTTCGGGATCGCGGTGAAGTACTTCATGAGGGCGTCGGCGGCGTCGTCGCCGAGCCGGTACTCGTGCTCGGTGGCCTGCGCCTCCACGATCTGGAGGAGTTCCCCCGGGGTGTAGTCGCCGAAGGTGATGGTGCGTGAGAAGCGGGACGCCACCCCGGGGTTGGAGGCGAGGAACCGCTCCATCTCGGCGGTGTAGCCGGCCACGATCACCACGACCGCCTCGCGGTGGTCCTCCATGAGCTTGACCAGCGTGTCGATCGCCTCGCGCCCGAAGTCGCGGCCGGCGTCCTCCGGCGCGAGGGCGTACGCCTCGTCGATGAAGAGCACCCCGCCGCGCGCCCGGTCGAACGCCTCCTGGGTGCGGATCGCGGTCGAGCCGATGTGCTCGCCGACCAGGTCGACGCGGGCGACCTCGACCAGGTGCCCGCGCTCCAGCACGCCGAGCGAGGCCAGGATCTCGCCGTACAGCCGCGCCACGGTGGTCTTGCCGGTGCCGGGGGAGCCGGTGAAGACCAGGTGGCGGCGGGGCGAGGGCGCCTTGAGCCCGGCCTTCTCACGGCGCCGGCCGACCGAGATCAGGTCTATCAGGGTGCGCACCTCGCGCTTGACGCCGTCCAGGCCGACCAGCGCGTCCAGGTCGCCGAGGACGGCGTCGCTCTCCCGCGCGGTCACCCGCACCTGCGGCTCCTGCTGCTGCTCGGCCGGCCGCTGCGCGGGGACGCCGCCCAGCAGGCCGTACGACTGCGTGCCGGGGCTCTGCTGCCGGGCGGGCGTGCCGGGGGCGGCGGACGTGCCGGCCGGGGCCGCCGTGCCCAGCACGCCGCCGGTCGCGGTCGGCACCGGCTCGGGCATGTCGTCGGTGGCGGCCCGGTCGCTGGTGCAGTCCTCGGTGACCGGGCCCGGCTCGGAGAACTCGTACCCGCCGCGGGCGCACCGCTCGGTGCGGCAGCGGGTCAGGTGGGACCGGCAGCCGTCGATGACGTGGAAGCCGAAGCCCCGACTGCCGATCACCCGGCACCCGTTGAACGTGCCGCGGCCGCCCGCCGACACGTACACGCCCGCCTCGGCGGGGTTCGTGACCGTGCAGCGCTCCAGCGCCGGGTCGGCGCCCTTGGTGACGATCACGCCGGTCGCGGTGTCGTCGATGGTGACCTGGGAGAGGGTGCCGCCGCTGCCGTGGTCGCGGAACCACGCACCGGTGGCCGCCTCCTTGATCCGGCAGTCGTCCAGCTGCACGCTGGCGCCGTCGCTCACCGACACCGCGGTGTTCCGGATCTGCGCGAAGTCGCTGTCCACCACGTCCGCGCGCGAACCGCGGTCCAGCACGAACAGCGCGTCCGGCACGTCGTGCACGCGGCAGGAGTCCAGTATGGCCACCGCGCCGTCGCTCACCCACACCGCCGGATAGTCGCCGGTGCTGTCATGTATCTCGCACTGGTTGGCGTCCACGCGGGTGCCCGGGTCCCACACCGACAGGCCGTTGCGGCCGAAGCCGCGCACCGTGCAGCGGGTGAGCGTCAGCACCGAACGGGCCCGCAGGTCGACGGCGTTCTCCGGGATGTCGTGCAGGTCGCAGTCGGCCATCGCGAGCACCGCGTCGGTGTCGAGGGTGATGCCGTCGCCCGTGGTGCGGTGCACCTGGCAGTCGGTGAACTGCCCGCTGCCGCGCGCGGACAACTGCACGCCGGTGCCGCGTACTTCGAACACCTCGCAGCTCACCGCCTCCAGCGAGCTGCCCTCACCGGTGACCGACACCCCCGCGCCGGAGGCGTGGTGGATACGGCAGCGCTCCAGCCGGGGGGACGCGCCGCCGCGGACCGCGAAGCCGTTCTGCCCGGCGGCGATCACCTCGCACTCCTCGAACAGGCCGCCCGCGCCGTCCAGGACGCTCACGCCGAGACCGGCCGGGTTGTCCACGGTGCAGCGGCGCACCGTCGGCCGGGCGCCGTCGCGCACCTCCAGGCCGACCGCCGAGCGGGTGTTGATCCGCACCCCCGACAGCTCCGGGGCGCCCGCCTCGACCAGCAGCGCGGCCGAGGTGACGTCCTGGCACTCGACCAGCAGGTCCTGCACGACGGCGGCGCCGCGCAGGGTCAGCGCGACCCCCGAGGCCGGCGCGAGCCGCACGGTGCCGGGCCCGTCCGCGCAGCGCAGCGTCACCGCGCTGTCCACCAGCAGGTTCTCCCGGTAGGTACCGGGACCCACCGAGAGCACGTCGCCGTCACTCGCCGCTTCCAGCGCGGCGGCCAGGGTCTCGTACTCACCTGTGCGGCGGCGCCACCGAGAACTGCTCGGATTGGTCACCTGCACCACGCCATGTGCCATCGGGCTGCTCAGCCCCCACCTCTTGCGTCGGCCGACCGGGGATCAACCGTAGCGCGAGCGGAGGCATGCTGGTGACGCGCGGCGGGCCGCCGGGCGCCGGAAGGAGTCGCCGGACGGTCAGCCGCCGGCGCCCGCGCGGCCCCAATCCTGGCCCACCCGGGCCCATTCGCGCTCCCAGGAGTCCAGCCGGCGCAGCATCAGACGCCACATCAGCAACTGGCGGGATATCACCAGCAGTCCGACCGCGGCCGATCCGGCCGCGACGCCGGCCAGCACCGCGTGGGTGGCCGCCGTGGCGGAGTCCAGCGGCGGCGGCACCAGCCGGCCCTCGTGGTCCGTCCAGATCTTGATCCGGCCCTGCTGCACCACCTCGACGTCGGAGGAGACGGAGGCGGTGTGCGACGTGCCGTCGGGCCCGGTCCAGCGCAGCTGCTCGGCGGGGTGCGTCTTCGCACCGGACGGTTTGGAGCGGGCCAGCGACGCCGTCACCAGGCTCCGCTCGGAGTGCTCGGTGGCCACCTCATGCCGCAGGGCGCGGCCGACCGACCGATCCGCCCACCAGCCGAACAGCGGCGACGCGCAGAGCAGGACGGCGAAGAGCAGCGCGAGCCACGTCTCCACCACGTCCGTGCGCCGGCGCAGCGGATTGCGCCGCCAGCGCCAGCCCGGCCTGGTGACTCTTGTGCGACCCCTCATCGACGGCCACCCCCTTCACACCCATCAACTACCTACCGCAACCGGCGCGGTTCATGCCTGCTCCGTCCGCCGGGGCGCGGACGGGGTGCGTGGAAACATCACTCCACCACCGTCAACGGATCGCCGACGTGCAGGGTTCCTGATGTCTCGGGCACGAGATTCTGGCCGAAAACGAGTTGGCTGTTGATGTTGCGGTGCCGGCCCAGGGTGCGCAGCGGCTCCCGGCCGCGTACGCCGGTGCCCTGGTCGGTCGTGGTGATCACGCACCGCCCGCAGGGCTTGGGCACCCGGAAGACCACCTCGCCGATCCGCACCCGCCGCCAGCCGTCCTCGGCCCATGCCTCGGTGCCGTCCACGACGGCGTTCGGGCGGAACCGGTTCATGGGCAGCGGGCCCTCGTCCGCGCGGTCGCCGGCGGCGATCAGCGCGTTGAGCGCGTCGAGCGACGCGGTGGTGGTGACCAGCAGCGGGAAGCCGTCGGCGAGGCTGACCGTCTCGCCCGGCCGCGCGTACTCGGGGTCGATCGGCCTGCGCGACTCGGGCCGGTCGAGGTGGACCAGCCGTACCGGCATGCCGAGGTAGGCGCTGCACCAGGCGCTCGCGGTCTCGTCGGCGGGCCGTACCTCGAGCGTGCCGGAGAAGATCCGGACGGTCTCCAGCGGCCCGGGCGGCGGCACGGCGACGTCGAGCGGCTGCCGGCCGGGCGCGGTCAGCCGCAGCCCGCCGCGCTCGTCGAGGACGGCGCCGATCAGCGCCAGCCGCGCGTCCTCGCGCTGCGTGACGGCCTTGCCGGTATCGGCGTCGACCAGCATCCAGCGGCGGTCCCCCGCGAGCCCCCACGGCTCCACGACCGCTGCCGGCGTGCTGGTCGCACGCAGCGACTTGACCGGGTAGACGTGCAACGCGCTGACTTTGGGCATGGTCATATGACCATCGTGCCACCGGGCCGGGCGCCGCTCGTCGGGAGGTCAGCCCTGGTAGTACCCGCCTCCAGGCTGCGCCGGCGGGACCCCGAGACCGAGGTTGCGGCGCTGGTAGTTCTCCTCGGGGTGCCCGGCGGGCCCCTGCCGCGGCGTCATCGGCCGCGGCGGTGCGGGGCGGGCCGTCTGGTACCCGGAGGGCGAGGGCTGCGGCGGCTGCGCAGGGTAGCCGGCGCCGTTGGTGTTGTACCCGTTGCCGTACCCCTGGCGCGGCGCCGCGGACTGCTGCGGGACGTAGGGCGCGGGCTGCGGCTGGTAGCCGCCGCCCTGGTAGCCGTTCTGCACCGGCTGGGGGTGCGGCTGGTGCTGCTGGCCCATCTGTCCCATCGGCGCCGAAGGGCCGGCCGGCAGCGCGGGGAGCGCGGCCGGCAGTGCGGGCAGATTCCCGCTGCTGCCAAAGGAGTTGTAGCCGCCGGACTCGTACGAGGGGTACGGCGCGGGCACGCGGATGGGGGCGATCTGCGGGGTGCCGCGCTCGGCCACGAGGCTGTCGTAGATCGGGGTGTCCGGGAAGGACGCAGACGAAGGGTAGTAGCTGCCGTAGCCGCCACCGTACGAACCGCGGGGGGTGGTCATGAGCCATAAGTTAAGCCCACGATGTGGTCGTTGGGGAGACCGATTGGATGGTTGTTTTGCGTGCAGGGAGTGACCTCAGGTCACCAATATGAGCGAACCCCCGAAAAACGGTCACCATCTCAGGATGTGATCAGGTAAAAGGCGCGTGTCATGTGCGTAACCCGGGGGTCGGCACGCCGTGGACGAGGGCGCTGAGAGGGTGTCAATGACGCTGCGCGCAGGGGAGAGCGTGGAGCTTCCGGCGGGGGCGGTCCTACGGTTCCGGTACGAACCGGGGGCCGGCGGGGACCGCGGGGGGACCGGCGCGGGCGGATCGGGCGGGACCGGCGGTCGGTCCGGCGGCGGGCCGGGCGTGCTCGGGGTGCTGTCGCCGGTGCGCTCCGGTGCGCCGTCGTCCTCGCCGGACCGGCCGGACCCGGCGGCCCCGCCGTCCCCCGGGGAGACCGGACCCGGCGTCACCGTGGCGGACCGCGGCACCATCCTTTCGGTGGACCTCGCGATCCTCGCCGAACCCGGGCAGACGGTGCGGATCGTGCTGCGCGCACCCGGCCGGGCACCCGCCGCGGGCCGGATACGGCTGCTCGCCGTCGGCGTCCCGGGCGCCGAACCCGCCGTCGGGCTCGCCGACATGGAGTGCGCGGGCCCCACCGACACCGATACCGACACCGGAGCGCGCGGCGACTACGTGGTGGGGGAGTGCTGCCACTACGACGACCGCTGGCACTTCCGCGCCCTCCTGCGCCCCGCCGGCGCCCGCCCCACCGCCGTGACGCTCACCGAGGACGCGCCCACCGCGTCGCTCACCCTCCAGGGCGCCACCCGCGGCATCCTGCGCGCCACCCCCGCCTGGCAGCCCGCGGCCCCCGGCACCCCCGTCCCGGCCGGCATCGACCTGTGCGCCCTGTTCGAACTCACCGACGGCAGCCGCGGGGTCGTCCAGGCCCTCGGCGGCGGCCACGGCGCCCTGGACCGGCCGCCGTTCCTGCGGCTCGGCACCGACCGGCACCGCGGCGACCACGTCGCCTTCGACCTCGACCACGGCGCCGCCTTCCGCCGCGTCCTGCTCTTCGTCAGTGCCCACACCGACGATCACGACCTGCGCGGCCTGAACGGTTCCCTGATCCTGGACTCCGCACACGGCGCCGGCATCCGTATCCCGCTCGGCCCCCGCACCGCGCCCGCCACAGCCTGCGCGCTCGCCCTGCTCGTCCGCGACGGCCCGCACCTGCTCGTCCGCCGCGAGGCCCGCTACCTCGCGCCCCGCGCCGGCCTGAGCCCGCAGCGGATGGTCGACTACGCCTACGGGTGGGGCCTGCGCTGGACCCCCGGGCCCGGCTGAGCCCGGGGGACGCCGCGGATCACACCGTCGCGTCGGGCTTCGCGTAGGTGCGGCCCTTCCACGCCGCGCCCCGGCCGCGGTAGTGCTTCACCGCCGAGTCCACCGTCATCAGCAGGTACAGCGCCGCGGTGTACGGCAGCAGCGGGGCCAGCGCCCACGGCTGCCCGTAGTACCGCAGCATCGGCAGGTACGTCCCCGCCATCACCGCCCACGCCGCCGCGCCCAGCACGCACAGCGGCCACGCGCCCGCGAGCGCCCCGCCGATCGCCGCGACCGGCGGCACCAGGTAGATCAGCGCGAGCCCCAGCACCGTGCCCAGCAGCACCAGCGGGTTGTGCCGCAACTGGGCGTACGCGCTGCGCGCCACCATCCGCCACAGCTCGGCCAGATCCGGGTACGGGCGCACGCTGTCGACGCGCTCGGCCAGCCCCAGCCAGATCCGGCCGCCCGAACGCTTCACCGCCCGGGCCAGCGCCACGTCGTCGATCACCGACTGCCGGATCGCGTCCGGCACGTCGGCGGCCTCCGCCGCGGACGCCCGCAGCAGCACGCACCCGCCGGCCGCGGCCGCCGTACGGCCGCCCGGGCGGTTGATCCAGCGGAACGGGTAGAGCTGCGCGAAGAAGTACACGAACGCCGGGACGATCAGCCGCTCCCAGCCGGTCTCCACCCGCAGCCGGGCCATCTGCGAGACCATGTCCAGGTCGTTGCCGACCGCGGCCTCCACCAGGGCCCGCAGGCTGCCCTCGCGGTGCGCGATGTCCGCGTCCGTCAGCAGGAAGTACTCCGCGCCCGTACGCTCCCGGGCCAGCGCCATCCCGTGCCGGACCGCCCACAGCTTGCCGGTCCACCCCTGGGGCGGCTCGCCCGGCGAGGTCACGGTCAGCGGCAGCGAGCCCGGTCGCTCGCCCAACTCCCGTGCCAGCTCGCCGGTCCCGTCCGTGCTTCCGTCGTCCACGAGGAAGACCTCGGCCCGGCCCGGGTACTCCTGCGCCAGCAGCGAGGCCAGGCTCCGCCCGATCACCTCGGCCTCGTCGCGCGCGGGCACCACCACCGCCACGTCCGGCCACGCCTTCGCCGCTTCGCCCCCGCCGCCCCGCGGCAGCCGCACATCCGTCCGCCAGAACCCTCCCTGCCCTACCAGCAACCATGCCCACGCCACCAACGACACCCCTGCGACCCCGGTCATCACGCTCACCCCCGCAGTGTGCCGTACGGCGTCGCGCCGACCCGCCCGCCCTGCCGGGTCCTGCCGGTTCCGGGACCACCTGTCGGTGGTCGGTTGCTCGGGCGGTTCCCCGCGCCCCTCGTTCGTGCGGCTCCGCCCGCAGATCCGGGCCGGCCCGGAGAGCACGGCGCCCCGGGCCCGGGGGAACTAAAGTGGCGGCGTGAAGATCGGTTTGGTGGATTCGGGAATCGGGCTGCTGGCCGCCGCCGCGGCGGTGCGGCGGATGCGGGCGGACGCGGACCTGGTGCTCGCGTCGGACCCGGAGGGCATGCCGTGGGGTCCGAGGCCGGTGGACGACATGGCCGCGCGGGCGCTGGAGTGCGCGCGGGCCGCGGCGGCGCACGGGCTGGACGGGCTGATCGTGGCGTGCAACACCGCGTCGGTGCACGCGCTGCCCGCGCTGCGGGCGGCGTTCGAGCCGGGGCTGCCGATCGTGGGCACCGTGCCGGCGATCAAGCCCGCGGCGGCGGCCCACCGCGCCGTGGCGATCTGGGCCACCCCCTCGACGACGGGCAGCAGCTATCAGCGCGGGCTGATCGCCGAGTTCGGCAACGGCGCTCGGATCACCGAAGTGCCCTGTCCGGGACTGGCCGACGCCGTGCAGAACGCCGACACGGACGCCATCGACGCGGCGGTCGCCGCCGCGGCGGCCCTCACTCCGTCGGGTGTAAGTGCCGTCGTCCTGGGATGCACCCATTACGAACTGGTCGTCGACCGCATCTCCGCCGCCGTGCCCGGCGCCGAACTGTACGGCTCCGCCGACGCCGTGGCGGCCCAGGCCCTGCGCAGGGTGGCCGACACCCCGGGCGGCGGCACCGTCGAGGTGATCCTCAGCGGCCGCTCGGCCCCCCTCCCGGCCGCCGCCCTCACCTACCCGCAGGGCGCGGGACTCGCCGTGACGCCCGCCACGGCTTGACCCCGGCACGATGCCACGCGCCCCGCGGATGGGTACGCTTCGGGGCATGACGCACGCTCCCCGGCCGGAGACCGGCGCGTCCCAGGTGTGGACGGGCCGGGCCAGCAACCGTATGCAGTGGGTTCCCGCTGCCGTGGGCGCCGCCTGTGTGGCGCTCGGCATCTCGCTCGCGGTGGAGGGCCCAGGCCCCACCGCGAGCCTCGTCCCGCTCGTGATGTCGGTGGTGGGGTGCCTCGCCGTCGGACTGCTCGTCCTGTTCGGCACCGTCGCCTTCACCCACGTCCATGTGCGCGTCGACCGTGACGCGGTTCAGGTGCGCTGCGGCCACATCGGGGTGCCGCGCCGCCGTATCCCGATGGGTGAGGTCAGCGGCGCCCGGCTGGCCCCGGTGATCAGCCCGCGCGCCTGGGGCGGCTGGGGCTACCGCTGGCGGCCGGAGAAGGGCACTGCCGTGGTGGTGCGCCGCGGGCCCGGCATCGTGATCGACCTCGGCGGCGGTCGGTGGTTCACCGTCACTGTCGACGACGCGGAAGGCGCGGTGCGCGCCATCCGCGAGATGCTCGGCCTGTCCGCCGCGCCGCGCGATCCGCAGGGCCCCACCGCCGCCCGTTGAGCCCGGAGCCGCGCCTCGGTACCCCGATCGTCAACGGTCCGGCGCCGACCCGGAAGCCGGCGAGGAAGCCCGTTCCGCGCCAGAACGCGGGGCGGGCTTCCGCATGGGCTGCTTCGGGCCGGGCTTCGGTGCGGGTGCCGGCGCCTGGGCCGGGAGCGGCCGCGAGGTGGCCAGCCCCGCCAGCAGCCCCGCCGCGGCCGTGACCGCGGTGTAGCTGAGCACGTGGTCCACGGCCGCGAGCAGCCCGAGCCCGGTCAGCGTCGCGGCCGCGGTCAGCACCGCGGGCGTCGACCGCGGGGAGCGCCACAGCGCGCACAGCGTCCACAGGTAGGCGCCGCCGAGCAGCGCCACCCCCGGCACTCCCTGCTCCGCGGCGAGTTGGAACGGCGCGGACTGCGGGGTCTCGGCGGTGGGCGTGTCGGAGGGCAGCGGGGTGCTCTCCTCGGCGAAGCGTCCCGGCCCGACGCCGCGCAGCGGATGGCGTCCGGCGAGGTGCACGGCCTCGTGCCACAGCGCGACGCGCGGCTGGGTGAGCTGCCCGGTCAGCGACTCGGACAGCCCGCCGGGCGCCGCGTCGACCGCGACCGCGTAGCTTCCGCCGACCGCCAGCGCCGCGGCCAGCGCGAGCCCGACCAGGCCGATCAGCCGGTGCCGCATCCGGGCCGCGGCCAGCGAGCACAGCACGACCGCCATGCCCGCCGCGAAGCCCGCCGACGACCCCAGTACCAGCGCCGCCACCGCGGCCGCCATCGCCAGCAGCCGCAGCAGCGCCTGCCACACCACCGACGGGACGCGCCACACCGTGTCGGGGACGCCCCACGCCGCGCAGCACGCCGCCCCGGCGGCCAGGACGAGCAGCGCCGCGTCCGCGTTGGGGTAGCCCAGCGGCGGCGCGCTCGCGCCGCCGGACAGCCGGTGGGCCGGGCCCAGCACCAGCGCCAGCACGGTCACCGCGCCGACGGTGAGGGTCAGCGTCGGCAGCATCGCCCCGAGCACCCGGCCCGCGGCGTATCCGGCAGTGACCGCGAGCAGCGCCAGCAGCGCGCCCTCCGGCCTGGCCTCGCGGCCGCCGGCGCAGACCATCACCCACACCGCGCAGCAGGCCAGGACGACCATCCCCGCCGCGTCGACCGCCCCGCCGCCGGACGGCGGCCGTGCCGGCCGGACCGGCCGCGGCGGGGACCCAGCGATGTCGCCGATGCCGCCGGTGTCACCCGTGTCGCCGAGGTCGGGAAACAGTGCGGAGCCGGTGCCGTCCGCGGCCGTGCTGCCGCTCGCGCTCCCGTCCGGGTCGTCCTCGGGCGTACCGTCGGCCGCCCGGTCGTCCTCGTGCGAACCGGCGCGGCGCGGGCCGGCCTCCGCCGCGCGGGCCCCGCGCGCCGCTTCCGGCGCGCCGCCGGCCGTCGTGTCCATCCCCGACCCCCTGCCGCCACCACCCGGGCGCGACGGGGTACCCCGTGCCCGCGTTCCCCGCGTGGGCGCTGTTGTCCGGATCACCGTAACGGGTGAGGGCCCGCCCTGTGGATATGTCGCACAGGAAGCTCGTCGAGCTTGTGAAACCTGGTGCTGATGTGGCGTTCACCTTTCATCTCGTAGGCTCGGGGCATGGCGACTCCCCAGTTCATCCAGGACATCCGCGAAAAGGCGGGGAACGTTCTCCTCCTGCTGCCCGGCGTGGTCATGGTGGTCTTCGACGACCGCGGCAGGGTGCTGCTCAACCGTCGTACGGACACCGGCCGTTGGGCGCTGATCAGCGGTATCCCCGACCCCGGTGAGCAGCCCGCCGAGAGCGCGGTGCGGGAGATCCAGGAGGAGACCGGGGTGTCCGCGGTGGTGGAGCGGGTGCTCAGCGTCTTCACCAACGAGCCGGTGGTGTACGACAACGGCGACCGCGCCCAGTACATCGACATCGTGCTGCGCTGCCGGGCGGTCGGCGGCGAGGCCCGGGTCAACGACGACGAGTCGCTGGACGTGCGGTGGTTCGCGCTGGACGAGCTGCCGCCGCTCGGGCCGATCGCCCGCGGCCGGATCGAGTCGGCGCTGCGCGAGGAGCCGACGTGGTTCGCCCCCGCATCCGCACCTGCCCCCGCCCCTGCGACCGCGCCCGCCCCCGCGCATGCGCTCGACGGTGACGGTCACCGGGCTCCGTGACCCGGTACGACCATCGGCCCGCGGCCGGCGTGGACATGTCGGCCGGGTCGGGCCAACCCCCTCCTGGCCAGGCCGCTTTGTCAGTGCTTGGCGGTAAAATCGACAGTGTTCGAGAGGGTTGGCCGACGCCTCAGGAGGAAGCCGATGGCCGCTGCCGTACTGCCCCTGGATACACGCCGACACACATCCGCGCCCGTCGTCGCACTGCCGAAGAAGCCGCTGCCCGCGGGCCTGCCCCGCGAGTGGTACGTCGCCCACAACCGCCGCCTGAAGACCATGCGCCTGACCATCGCCCTGCTCGACTCGGGGGTCTACGAAGCGGCTCACGCCGGGAACGGACGGATTCGCCGCACCGCCGAGCGGATAGGCGTGCACCCGCCGTCCGACATCACCTGCCGGATGGTCCGCCACCTGCTGACCTACGGCCGCTGACCGACCGCCCACGCGGGAGGCCGCGAGGCCAGGCCGCGGGCTCCCCGCGCTCCTTCGCGGAGCGTGGGGAGCCCGCGGCTGCTTCCGGTCCAGGCCCTAGACCTTGCGGTAGGTGTACGCCTCCGCCGCTGCCGCCGCGACCGCGTCGATGTCCGCGCCCGTGGACGCGGTGACGACGGCGGCGACCGCCCCTTCGAGGAAGGGGGCGTCCACCAGGCGGGCGCCGGGCGGGAGTTCGTCGTCGGCCAGCAGCGCCTTCACCGTCAGCACCGCGCTGCCGAGGTCGGCGAGCACCGCCACGCCCGCACCCTGGTCGACGGTGCGCGCGGCCGAGGAGATCAGGTCGGAGCTGGTGCCGAGGCCGCCGTCGGGCCCGCCGCCGGCCGGCATCAGCGGCACCTCGTCGCCGCCGGTGAGGGCGGACGCCAGATCCGCGACGGCGTTCGCGGCCGCCGCGCTGTGCGAGACCAGCACGATCCCGACCAGCGCCTGCGTACGGTCTCCGGTGGTGCTGTCCGTGCTGCCGGTCATGAGGAGGACGCCTCCCGTGCGGTGTCGGCGAGCGCGGTGAGCAGGAGGGCCGAGGAGGTCGCGCCCGGGTCCTGGTGGCCGATGCTGCGGTCGCCCAGATAACTCGCCCGGCCCTTGCGGGCGCGCAGCGGAATCGTTGCTGCGGCGCCTTCCCCCGCCGCCCGCGCCGTGGCGCTCAGCGCATCGGCGGTGCCCTCGCCCGCGTCGAGCGCCGCCGTGAACGCGTCGAGCGCCGGCACCAGCGCGTCCACCATCGTCTTGTCCTCCGGCACCGCGCCGCCGAGCTGCGCCAGGGCGTCCACCCCCGCCTTCAGCGCGTCGCGCAGTTCCGCCGCGGTCGCCGCCGGCGCGTCGCCGAGCGCCTTGCCGGTACGCCGCAGCAGCGTGCCGTACAGCGGGCCCGACGCGCCGCCGACGGTGCTGATCAGCTGCCGTCCCACCCCGACCAGTACCCCGCCGGGGGTGTCCGGCGGCTCCTGCTGAAGTGCGGCGCGCGCGGCGAGGAAACCGCGGCGCATGTTGTTGCCGTGGTCGGCGTCGCCGATCGGGGAGTCCAGTTCGGTGAGGTGGGCGGCCTCCCGCTCGATCACGGACGTCGCCGTGTCGAGCCATCGCAGCAGCAGGGCCGCGTCTATGTCGGCGGGCTGGTCGGGCTGTTCGGGGACGGCGTTCATACGGTGTGCCTTTCCACGGGTGGTCGAAGCGGCACGGCGCGCGGTGCGCGCCCGCGCACCCGGCGGCGGCCGGGGACCGCGGTCAGCAGCCCCAGCGCAACGCCGGGGTCGACACGGGCGCGTCCCACAGCCGCAGCAGCTCCTCGTCGGCCTGGCAGATCGTCACCGAGGCGCCCGCCATGTCGAGCGAGGTCACGTAGTTGCCGACGAGCGTACGGGCCACCGAGACCTTGCGGGCGGCCAGCACCCGGTGCACCTCGGCCGCGAAGCCGTACAGCTCCAGCAGCGGAGTGGCGCCCATCCCGTTGACCAGCAGCAGCACCGGCGCGTCGGGGTGCAGGTCCTCGACCACGGCGTCCACCGCCACGTCGGCGATCTCGCCCGAGGTCATCATGGCGCGGCGCTCCCGGCCCGGCTCGCCGTGGATGCCGACGCCCAGCTCCAGCTCGCCCTCGGGCAGGTCGAAGGTCGGGCCGCCCTTCGCGGGGGTGCTGCACGCGCTGAGCGCCACCCCGAAGCTGCGGGACACCTCGTTGACCCGGTGGGCGATGCCCGCGACCCGGTCCAGCGGCGCGCCCTCGTCGGCCGCCGCGCCCGCCAGCTTCTCGACGAACAAGGTGGCCCCGGTGCCGCGCCGGCCGGCCGTGTAGAGGCTGTCGGTCACCGCCACGTCGTCGTTGACCAGCACCTTCGCCACCTGGACGCCCTCGTCCTCGGCGAGTTCGGCGGCCATGTCGAAGTTGAGCACGTCGCCGGTGTAGTTCTTCACGATGAACAGCACGCCGGCGCCGCTGTCCACCGCCGCCGCGGCCCGCACCATCTGGTCCGGCACCGGAGAGGTGAAGACCTCGCCCGGGCAGGCGGCCGTGAGCATGCCGCGCCCGACGAAACCGCCGTGCAGCGGTTCGTGCCCCGACCCGCCGCCCGACACCAGCCCGACCTGCCCGTCGTAGGGCGCCCCGCGGCGGACGATCACCCGGCGCTCCACGTCGACGGTCAGATCGGTGTGCACCGCCGCGAAGCCCCGCAGCGCGTCCGGGACCACGTTCTCCGGTACGTTGATCAGCATCTTCACGGGAATCTCCTCGCCAGGCCGGCAGCCAGGGCAACCGCCTGTGTCGTAGCAGGTCAGAGGCTGTGTCCAGAGTTCTCGACGGCGGCGGCCCGCGGTGCTGCGCGAGGGCGCGGCGCGGCGCTTCCGCCGACCGGGTGCCGGTAGGCGGGACGCGCCCCCGGTACGCGGGAGCCCGGGGTCGAGGCCACTCGTCCGGGCGGGCAGTTCATACCCCCCAGTATCCGCCGATGATCGAGAAACGTCACGGCGTGGTCGTACCCCGCCCCCGCGCGGACCCTCCACCTGGACCTCCCACCTGGACCTTCCACGTGGATCTCCACCCGGATCTCCACCCTGGGGTGGAGCGACGGAACGGCGGTGGTCCTTAGCGTGCCGGTATCAGCGGAACGCCGGCGGAAGCACGTGGCGGGAAAGGGGCGGGATGAGTGCCCTGAACATCGTCTTGCTCGTGAGCGGCGTCGGCTACGTCCTCGCCCGCCGGATCATCGGGGAGGCCCTGGAGGCCGGTCCGGTGCTGGCGGCGCCGGTGGTGCTCGGCGTGCTGGGGCTGGTCACGGTCCGCGACGCCCGGCCGGCGGGCGGGGCGACGGTCGCCCTGATCGCGGCGAGCTGCCTGCTGGGCGTGGCCGTCGGGCTGGCCCGCGGGCTGACCGTACGCCTGGGGACACGGGACGGCGCGCGATCGATGCGGTACGGGGCCGGTTCGCTGCTGCTGTGGCTGCTGGGGGCGGCGTTTCAGGTGGCGCTGTCGTCGGCCGGTCGTGCGGTGGCGGCCGCGTCCGGGCGCGCCGCCGACCAGGGTGTGCTGCTCTCGGTCGGCCTCGGCGTGCTGGCCGAGTCGCTGGTGGTGCTGTTCCGGGCGACCCGCGCTCGGCCCGCGGGGGCGGAGGACCAGGGCGGGCACAGTCCGGCTCACCGGGAGCCGGGGGATCGCCAGGGTCACGGCACCAGCCGGGGCGCCTCCGGTTGTCGCGATGGGCGGGGGCGCTGGTAGTTTTCGCCCCGAACCGTTACCGGCTGACCGGCCGACCACGGGAAAAGAGCTCCAGTGCATCGACTCCGAGCCGTGATCCGCTGGTTCACGGAGGACAACCACCTCTTCCAGTTCTTCACCACCGCCACCGGCATCGCGGTGTGCGCGGTGCTGGTGAACCCGATCGGGACGTCCGGCACCGGACTCGCGGTCCTGTGCCTGCTCGTCGTGAACTCGGTGCTGCTGTGCACCCGGTTGATCCCCGTGGGAGTGCTGCCGCCCGGTCCGCAGACGGCGGTGCTGGGCGCCGCGGCGGTCAGCGCGGCCGCCCTGATGAGCCAGGACCACTCCGGAGCGGCGTCGCTCTTCGCGTTCTACGCGGCCGGCCACGCCGGGTTCCGCCTCGCGCAGCAGCGGGCACTGGCCTTCGCGGTGCTCACCAGCGTGCTGTGCGCGAGCGTGCTGCTCTTCCCGGTCGGCAGCGCCTACGGCCATGTGTCGTGGTACCTGGGCGCGTTGACCGGCGTCAGCGTGCTGTTCGGCATCTCCAACCGTTCGCAGGCCGACGCGCTCAGCTCGGCGCGGGCCGCCGCCGAGCAGGCGGAGCTGGCCTCGCGCTCCGAGGCCCGTGCCGAGGCGCTGGCCGAGCGCGCCCGTATCGCCCGCGACGTGCACGACGTGCTCGCCCACTCGCTGGCCGGCGTCAACATGCAACTGGAGGTCACCGACGCGCTGTTGGAGGCCGGCGCGGTGGACGAGGCCCGGCAGGCCGCCCAGCGGGCGCAGAGCCTGGTCCGCGCGGGACTGACCGAGGTCCAGCGCACGGTCCGCGACCTGCGGGAGGACGCGCTGCCGCTGCTGGAGACGCTGCGCTCCATGCTCGGCTCCAGCCCGGGCACCGGTACGCTGACCCTCGACGGATCGCCGCACGAACTGCCCGTCCGGCCCGCCCAGGTGATCGTGCGCTGCGCCCAGGAGGCGCTGACCAACGCGCACAAGTACGCACCTGGCGCGCCGGTCCGGCTGCGCCTGGGGTACGGCACGGAGGAGACCACCTTCGAGGTGGTGAACTCCGCGCCCCCGGACGGTTCCCGGCCGCTGGCCGGTGCCGGGAGCGGCATGGGACTCGTCGGGATGCGCGAGCGCGTCGAACTGGTGGGAGGCACGGTGACGGCCGGCCCGATCGTGGACGGCGACGACGCGGGAGGATGGCGGGTGCGCGTGGTGATACCGGCGTGAGCGAGCGCGAGGCGGACGGGCACACCGGGAACGGGTACGACGGGAACGGGCACGACGTGGACCGGCGGGACGCGAGGGGGTACGGGGTGGAGGCTCTCGGGGCCGACGGCGAGCACACGGTGCGGGTGGTCGTCGCCGACGACCAGACCGCGATCCGCGAGGCGCTCGCGGTGGTGCTCGACCTTCAGCCGGGCCTGGAGGTCGTGGCCACGGCGCGGGACGGCGCGGAGGCCGTGGCGGCCGCGGACGAGCACGCCCCCGACGTGATCCTCATGGACCTCAACATGCCGCGGATGGACGGCGTCGAGGCCACCCGGCTGGTCACCGAGCGCTTTCCCGACGTCGCGGTGGTGGTGCTCACCACGCTGGCCGACGAGCAGTACATCCTTGCCGCGCTCGGCGCCGGGGCCCGCGGCTATCTGACCAAGGAGTCCGGCCGCCAGGACATCGCCCGCGCGGTGCGGGCCGCCGCGGCCGGGCAGGCCGTCCTCGACCCGGCGGTCCAGGAGCGGTTGCTCGCGGCCGCCGTCAAGAGCGCGGCCCCGGCCGAGGCGCCGATCGCCGGCCTCGCACCGGACCTCACGCCCAGGGAGGTCGAGGTGCTCACCCTCATCGGCGAGGGCCTGACCAACCGCGGTATCGCCGAACGCCTGGTGGTCAGCGAGGCCACGGTGAAGACCCACATCAACAACCTCTTCGCGAAGGCGCATCTGCGCGACCGGGCGCACGCCGTGCAGTACGCCTTCATCCACGGGCTGGTGAAGGCCCGTGGATGAGGTGCGGGATCGCGGCTGACGGCCTCGCTGTCGCCCTTTGCCCGGCTGACCAGCCGCTGACCTGCCGCTGAGTGGCTGCCGACCGGGCGCTGTCGGACCGGTTGCCGGTTGCTGGTGGCCGGCGGCCGGGTGTCAGCCGACGCGCGGGGCCGCCGCGGGGCGGCCGTCCACCGCGGGAGCGGTGCCCTCGGCCGGCGGCAGCGCCCGCACCCGGGCCAGCACCAGCAGCACCCGGCTGAGCACCATGGCCAGCGCCATCAGGACGAAGAACGGCGCGATGGCGTCCTCGACGATGCGGTGGTCCGTCATGAACGTGACCAGGTGGCCGCGGAACCAGTCGTCGTGCTCGCTGAGGTAGATGAACGCCACCCGCAGCGCCACCACCACGGACCAGATGGCGACGAACCCGGCGCCGCACCGCGTGTACACCCGGCCCGAGCCCCGGTCCCGCTCCACCCCGGTGGTGAGCGTCGCGATGCCACCGCACACCACCCCGACCGCGGCACCCACCAGGTAGACCACCAGGTCGACGGTGTGGGTGGGCGCGCCCCTGAGGTAGAAGTAGCCGATCACCGAGACCGACACCAGCGGCATCAGGACCTTGTGCCGGTCGTACTTCCTGCGGCCGTACTGCGTCAGCAGCATCAGCCCGAAGATGCCCCCGCTGATCGCCAGCGCCTGCTCCATGTCGGTCATGACCTCGCACTCCTTCGCCTCGACGGTGTTCCCGTGGTGCCGAGAGCGACTCTCCCGCCATGGCGGGCGAAGTACCTGGTCCCGTGGGTGGAGGTTCGGGTGGAGACGGCGACACGAAGGGCCGGGGACACGGTTTCCGTGTCCCCGGCCCTTCGCTTCCCGCGGGTTCGGCAGCCGCGGGTCAGTCGCCGCGTGCGGGTGGTGGCGTCAGCTCGCGCTTACCGGTGCCATCGTGTCGACGATGTCCGGGTTGTCGGCCATCCACTTCTTCACCCCCGCCGTGGTCTGCCCCTGGCCCGCCGACTGGATGTCGGCCTCCAGGGAGGCGAGTTGCGGCTCGGTCATGTGGAAGTCCTTCATCCACGTGGTGACCTGGGGGAGCTTCTTCGCGCTGTTCTTGTTGGCGACGCTGTGGATCGAGTCGCCCTTGCCCCACAGGCCCTTGGGGTCGCCGAGTTTGGTGAGGTCGTACTTGCTGTAGGCCCAGTGCGGGGACCACAGGACGACGGCGACGGGCTTCTTCTGGTCGTAGTCGCGCTGGAGTTCGGCGAGCATGCCGGCGGTGGAGCTGGCGACGAGCTTGTACTCCTTGTCGAGCCCGTAGCCGGGGAGGACCTTGGAGCTGAGGATCTTCATCTCGCCGGCGCCGGGTTCGATGCCGATGATCTTGCCGCCGAACTCGGCCGACTTGCCCTTGAGGTCGGCCATGGTCTTGACGCCCTTGACGTAGGACGGGACCGAGACCTCAAGCGAGGTCTTGTCGTACCACGGGCCCAGGTCGTCCAGATGGCTGCCGTACTGCTTCATGTACGAGGCGTGCGTGGTCGGTAGCCAGGTGTCGGTCATGTAGTCGATGTTGCCGCTGGCGAGTCCGGTGTACGCGGCGCCCGGGTCGTAGGTGTTGACCGACGCCTTGTAGCCGCGCTCGTCGAGGACTTCCTTCCACAGGTTCGCCGAGGCGATCGACTCGTCCCAGTTGAAGTCGCCGATCTTCACCGACTGGCCCTTGCCGACGTTCGTGGCGGAGGCTCCGGCCACCGGTGCCATCTTGTCGACCACGCCGGGGTTGGCCTTCATCCACTTCTTGACGCCGTCGGCGGTCTTGCCCTGCCCGGCGGCCTGGATGTCGGCCTCCAGCGAGCTCAGCTGCTCCTCGGTCATGTGGAAGTTCTTCATCCACGAGCTGACCTGCGGGAGCTTCTTCGCGCTGTTCTTGTTGGCGATGTTGTGGATGGAGTCGCTCGCGCCCCACAGGCCCTTGGGGTCGCTGAGCTTGGTGAGGTCGTACTTGCTGTAGGCCCAGTGCGGGGACCACAGGACGACGGCGACGGGCTTCTTCTGGTCGTAGTCGCGCTGGAGTTCGGCGAG